>JABEUL010000149.1 GCA_013044465.1 Acidimicrobiales bacterium | reverse complement strand
CTTGTTGCACTGAGACCGAGCAATCGAGTTCAATACTCCCAGGACCACCATGGCGAAGAGCATTTTCTAAAAGAGCAGTGATGATGGCTGAAAGTCTCGCCGGTGCAGTAGTAACGGTAATACCTTCAACTCCTTTGACAATGAGGCGTTTTCTGTCAAATGAACTCCCCATCTCCACATAGGTTCTCTCGAGAATTTCATCCAACGGCACACGCTGCAAGGCTTCTCTAGGGTAAAGAATCGTAGGATCAGTAGAGGCGGAAAGCCAATCTCCAATACTTAGAAGTGCCCGCCTTACTTGATCAAGGCTCTCGTTGACTTCTCTTCCAAGCTTCCTTACTGCCTCATCGTGAGATTTCTCGACGGTGTCTTTTAAGCGATTAAGTGCCCCCATTACATCCCTGAACGGGGTGCGAAGGGCTTCAGCTTGGACTTCGGCTAAAGAGTTTCTGAGTGAAATCTTGCCTTCCAGTATTCCAACAGCCCATTTCAGCGATGAAATATGGTTGGACTGAGCTGTTAAAAGATCGGCTACTAAAGCTGCTCTTCCTACTTGCTCTCTTGCAGAGGGTTCTGAACTACTCACATCTTGTGGCATATTGGTCACGAAGTGAGTTTAGACGCGCACGTCAGTATTCTGCATGATTTTTTTAAAACAATCAGTATTTTCAATTAAATCTCCTCGTGATAGGGCTATACACTATAAAGATAATAACTACTTCTGGCTAAGATACTCAACCACAAGTTGTTCACCCAAGTCAATCATTTTCTTGGATTGGGAAAAATCTCGCCAATCTAGGCCATAAGGACCCGGGTATTCTATAACTGTAACCTCAATTTCAGGTGGAAGCGAACCAAGTTCGCGGCGCAATCGTGATGAAACTGAAAGTCCGAAGGCATATAACATTGCTTCAATTGGACGTGAAAAATTATGTCGTTGAGGTTCTACTGTCGAGCAACTAAGTAAATAGATATTCTTCATTCCGCTAGCTATTGCTACAGATATTGGAGCATCATTTAAAACACCTCCATCTATCAGGTGCTGTCCATTCATTGAAATTGATGGAAAAATCCCAGGTAGGGCGGCAGAAGCTAACAGCGCTGAAACCAGGGTACCGTCTTCAATTATTACTTCGTCACCTTTTTCAACTGAAGCAGCTACCACTTTAAGTGGTATTTTTAAGTCACTAAAGGAGTGAACGCCCACATAATCCTCAATAATCTCTCGTAGCCCTGATATAGGAAAAACACTCTCTCTTTTTTCAGCGAAACGCCATGCTCCATAAAACTTGCCCTTTGGGAAAACTACTTCCCCAGATAGCGATTTCCAAAGTTCTTCTAACTTCACAACTCCGTTCTCATTGGGATTAAGGGCAAACGCTGCGCCATTAAGACTCCCAACAGAACAGCCAACGATCAAATCAGGCACTATTCCATCTTTCAGCAAACCCTTCAACATTCCCACCTGGGCGGCACCTTTGTTACCTCCTCCCGAGAAGACGAAGGCCGTTTTAGAGGTCTCCTTCTTAGACTTTCTTCCGATCCAGGTTCTGCTCCTTTTTTCTAAACTCCTGGCCGCCTCGAAATGGAGAACAGAGGCTTCGTTTATTCGTCCTTCAGACCTGAAATCCCCCGAAGGCAGGTCTTCAGCCAAATCGCTTGCCAATGCCTCTCTGTGGTCCGAATCACTTAATCGCTCTAGCCAAGCTTCGATTCGAGATTTATAATCTGCACTCACATCTAGAAGCATAATAAAACTTCTGGCTCAAAGACTGGAATATAGGCGCCGAAGTGGCGAATCCTCTTGTTGGGATCATTGCTCCTTCAACAATAAAAATATCGCACCAATCAGAGAAATTTCAACGAATTGCCCTCAATTTTGCTGTCGGGCTGCCGGGATTTGAACCCGGGACCTCTTGACCCCCAGTCAAGCGCGCTAACCAAGCTGCGCCACAGCCCGTAATTTAAGTTTACACTGCCGATTGACTGTGCCAATGACAAATAAACTGGGCTATAAACATCGCTATGCACTCGAGACAAATTACAAGATTCAGATCTGGAAAAGAACCATTAAGTTTAAAGTGTCTTCACCAGCTAAGACCAGCCATAGTTTAATATCAAATCAAACTTTTCTGCGAAATAACAAACGCATTTTTACACAACAGAATTTTATTGGCAAATCTATTTCGATTACAAATTGACTGATATCTAAGCATTCCTATCGCTAGAAAACCACCAGTTTCGAAGAGACCACGTTCTCTAAAACAGCATCGAATCAAAAAGCGTAGCTACTGCTAGCGTAGCAATACTTGGTAAATGAAAAGGCTGTCAAAAGCCCAAAAACGGATTTGGACCATTGACAAAGAATTGAACTCAAGCAAAGCAAAGTAGCGTTAAGACACTTCATTATTACTTAAACAAAGGATCCAACTTTTTAGCTAAATTCACGTTTGAGAATTGTCTTAGACGCCGAATAAACAAAGCTTACAATTAGGGAAATCACTTACCGAGGTGGAGCAGGAACAAAATACGAGACAAACACTACTCCAGGTGGAAGTTGGTAAACAACCTTAGTATTTGGGTTCTTTGGGTCAAAGTACACGCCAGTGTCATTTCCTCCAAGTGTCACAAAAATATGGCTTCCCTGAATTCCTGCAGTTACAGTAGTCGGATCTGGTCCGACATCAATTGGACTTCCTGCGACCACGTCGAAGAGATTAATTGGGACTATTACTCCTTCATTTGAAATAGCAACATAAGCAGTCTGAGTATAGGGGTCGACACTTATTGAATCCGGGAGACCTCCAACATTTACCGTTGCAATGACTCGATTACTAGGCAGCCCAATCATGCTTATTGTGCCTGAATCGTGGTTAACCACATATACGACTTCATTTGTAGTTGGATCTAAGTATAAGCTCGTAGGGTCTTTCCCAACGGGAATAGGCGTCAAGGGTTTAGGTGGCTTTGAAGTCAAATCAATTGGCAAAACCGTGTCATTTCCGGCATCTGCGACATATGCAATAGTGCCAGAAGCATTTGCTACAACCGAAGTTGGATTGGGTCCAGCGGCAACTGTAAAGCCAGGTTTCAGCCCACTAAGGCTCAAAGAGCTTAAAGTGTTATTTTTTGAACTCGTCACAAAGAGCGTAGTTTGGGCGTAATTTATCCACATTGAATTAGGAGAATCGCTAATATTGAGGGTCCTAGTAATTTTGCCGTTTAGTAAGTTAATAATGCTAATTGATGAAGCATCCTGGCTCAAGATATATTGTTGCAAACCCGTAGGATCATCGATCATTGAGATCGGTCCCGCCGGCACCGAGATGCGAGGACTAGACGGCTGTCCAGTTTGATAATACCTAAGCTGGATGCACTGACATTTTGGCGAGACTACCCAGAGAGTATTTCCTTGATTTGGTAACGTCGGGATCGTAACTGGTCCTGAAGTACCAGTTACCGAACCGGAGGGCGCCTTGGGCGAAGTTATCCCAACAGAAGGAAGGTCTCCATTTGTACCATTCGTAGCAGCTGAATCAGGAAGTGGGGTCTTGAACGTCTCAAAAATTAGAATTGCAGCCATCAATAAAACCAACAAAATGGAGACCTTTTTCCAAAAAATAATCTGCCTATAGGGGTCGCCAGAACGTAACTTTACATCTCTGCTTGTATTTAGTATGTTCACTGCTCCTCTTGTACCGTTAATCTCATATTCTCTTAAATTATCTTGTAGCCTCTTAAATATCTATTAATATAAAGAAGACAACTACCAAAATGCCAACTTTATGAAGCGACTTGCAAAGTTTGCGAAATACAATAAAAATACTATTATAACAGACCCACCAGATTTGGAAGATAACTACCTAATGAAACGAAAGCAGAATTCGATTGACAGGATTTGCCGTTCCTTTCCTAAAAGAAATCCAACCATTGAAATTTGTACTTAAAAATTAAATGAGTTTCTCAAGTGGACATTAAAAAAATACAGAACCATAAAGTAACTTTGTCGCAGTTCAGAAAATATCTAATCATCTCTGCATTTACTGGAGTTATTTGGAGATTAATTTGGATAAATATATGGTGTAGTCGTACCCTTAGAACTCCAGACTACACTTGGGGCTACTCGGGAGCAGCGTCATTGATATCTCAGGGACACCTTAATGCGCTGACTAATCCTGGCAACCAAGCAGTGTTGCCGCCACTTTTTTCAATTTATTTAGGAATTAATGATTTTTTTGGCATTACAACACCTCTCGCACAAGCTAACGCTCTTTGCGTACTTTTTTTTCTAGGTATAATCTTTTCGGGATTGGCGGCAAGACAGATCGCTGGAAATCGGGCAGGTCTGATTACTTGCTGGCTAGTTGCACTATCACCTAATTCCTGGCTTTATTCGAGCCATTTAATTGCGGAGAATTTGATAGTCATTCTAGTTCCAGCGGTAATTTACACGGACTATAAAT
>JABEUL010000148.1 GCA_013044465.1 Acidimicrobiales bacterium | reverse complement strand
TCACCTTGGCCACCACCACCACACAGTGAGGCAACCCCGAGCCCTCCACCTCGACGGCGAAGTTCCAAAGCGAGAGTCAGTGCCAACCTAGCTCCTGACATCCCAACTGGATGTCCAAGGGCAATTGCGCCACCGTTGACGTTGACTTGGTCGGAATTTATACCTAGATCATCCATGGAGCATGCAGCAACCGCGGCGAAAGCTTCATTGATCTCGAAAAGTTTAACGTCTTTGACCTCGGCACCTGCTTGAGCGAGAGCTGCTTTGGTGGCTCTTGAAGGCTGGGTAAGTAGTGAAGGATCAGGTCCTGCAATTTGGCCGTAACCAACAATTGTGGCTAGCGGCGTAAGTCCTCTTTTTACTGCAGTTTCTTTTGTCATCACAATTACAGCGGCACCGCCATCGCTGATTTGACTGGCATTGCCTGCTGTGACTGTACCTTCTTTGTCAAAGGCCGGCCTTAGAGCGCCGAGGGATTCAACTGTAGTTTCAGCCCTAACACCTTCGTCATGCTCAAAAGATATTGGGTCGCCTTTGCGCTGTGGGATCGATACTTTGACAATCTCTTCGTCAAATCTTCCCTCTTTTATGGCTTTAGCTGCCCTCTCATGGCTCATTGCGGCAATCTCATCTTGACGAGACCTTGAAACTTCGTTTGCCCTGGTGTAACGTTCGGTGCCAAGTCCCATTGCCACCTGGTCAAAGGCGCAGAAAAGTCCGTCATACATCATTGAGTCAACCAATGTGGCGTCCCCAGCCCGATATCCAGCTCTTGCCCCAGGCAAGAGATATGGAGCCTTGGTCATAGATTCCATGCCTCCGGCAACAACAATTTCAGCATCGCCAGAAGCGATCATCCTAGCAGCCAAATAGATTGAGTTAAGTCCAGAAAGGCAAACTTTGTTTACTGTTGTAGCTGGAACAGTCATGGGAATCCCCGCTTTAACAGCAGCCTGGCGAGCCGTAATCTGGCCCTGACCTGCCTGTATTACGTGACCCATAAATACATAGTCCACCTCAGCGCTATCTACGGAACTACGCTCTAAAGCAGCCTTAATGGCTATTCCACCGAGATCCATTGCACTTAAACTAGCCAGGGATCCAGCAAGCTTTCCAATAGGTGTTCTAGCTCCTGAAACAATAACAATTTCTGCCATTTTTCCTTTACCTCCTCATAAGGTTTACCACAGAGTGTATCGGCATCTCCATAGTTAGGTATCGTATCTTAATGCGAGAGTTTTTAGAAGCAATATCAGTTGGCGCCTCGAGTGAAGAAATTGGTGCTATTCCAGTACCCAATTCCTACCGAGCTGCTGTAGTTTTGGCCTCAGAACAGGAGATGTTTGAGGGCATTTCATCCAATGAAAAAGATCCGCGCAAATCACTTCACGTCAACGAAGTTCCCACACCTGAGTTGGCCCCAGATGAAGCGTTTGTAGCCGTGATGGCCAGTGCGATCAATTTCAATACCGTTTGGACATCAATTTTTGAGCCGCTCCCTACATTTGGATTTCTCAAAAGGCTAGGCAAAGAAAGTATATGGGGCAAACGCCATGATCTTGACTACCATGTGGTTGGATCAGATGCCTCGGGAGTCGTAATCAAGGTGGGATCTGCGGTGAGGAACTGGAAGCCTGGAGATCGTGTAGTGGTTCACTGCAACTACGTGGATGATCAAGATCATTCTTCCCATAACGACTCGATGCTAGCTTCTAACCAGCGTATCTGGGGCTTTGAATCTAACTTTGGAGGGCTCGCTGATCTGGCATTAGTTAAAGCTAATCAGTTGATGCCAAAGCCAGCTCATTTAAGTTGGGAAGAAGCTGCCGTAAATGCACTTTGCAACTCAACTTCATATCGAATGATTGTCTCCAAAAATGGAGCAGGGATGAAACAAGGTGACACTGTCCTGATCTGGGGTGCTTCGGGGGGTATTGGTGGCTATGCAGTCCAGTATGTGTTGAATGGAGGAGGAATTCCGGTCGGAGTTGTCTCATCTGAGGAAAAAGCCCAATTACTTAGAGAGATGGGATGCGCTGCTGTCATAAACAGAAAAGAGAAGGACTACAAGTTCTGGAAGGACGAGTTCCACCAAGACGAATCGGAGTGGCGAAGACTAGGGAAAGATATCCGTGCACTTATCGGAGATGACCCTGACATCGTGTTTGAACACCCCGGGAGATCTACCTTTGGCGCATCGGTTTTTGTGGCCAAGCGGGGCGGACTTATTATGACCTGTGCTGCCACATCGGGTTACATGATCGAATATGACAACAGGCATCTATGGATGAAGCTTAAGGCCATCAAGTCGAGCCACTTTGCCAATTACAAAGAGGCTTGGGAGGCAAATGCTCTTATTGCACGAGGTGCGATCCAACCCATTATGTCTGCAGTTCATGATCTAGATAATGTAGGCGAGGCTGCATATCAGGTACACCACAATTTACACGAAGGTAAAATTGGCGTCCTGTGCCTAGCTCCTAAAGCCGGACTTGGTATTGATGACCCAGAATTTCGAGCCAAAGTCGGCGAAGAGAAGATAACAAGATTTATGAGGCATGGAGCATAAATCAGATGACAGATGACAAGACGCTCTTTAGTGAAATAGATCATGTAGCCATTGCAGTTAGCGACTTAGAAGCAGCAATTGAGTTCTACAGGTCAACTTTCGGCGCAGAAGTTGAGCACCGTGAAATAGTTGAAAGCGATGGGGTAGAAGAGGCACTCATAAAAGTTGCCGAATCATACATTCAATTGCTCACACCAACCAAAGAGGACTCGCCAGTTGCAAAATACTTAGAAAAAAGGGGACAGGGACTGCATCATGTTGGCTATAGAGTGAAAGACTGCAAAGCAGCTCTCGAAGCTGTTAAAGCTGGCGGTGGCCGAGTGATTGATCAAGAACCACGACCAGGGTCAAGGGGGACAACAGTTGCTTTTGTCCATCCCAGTGCGGCCTTTGGAACTTTGATTGAATTAGTTCAGGAATAGCGTGTCCTTAGAAAAGCTAACAAGGTCCGCAGCCCAGGTTCTGGTTGAAGATAGCCTGAGCGAAGTAGTCGACCTTGTAGCTTTTTCACCTCGAGAGAATTACTTTGAGGTGCACTCAAATGAGGGTTCGGTGACTTTTAGAAGAGTCGCCAAAACTTCATCGGATGAATCCGACGAGCAGTTTGAAGTTGTTGAAGAGACTGGATTAAATCCCCTCCTCAATCAAGACCCAACTAGTTTTTGTTCCATTGAGGACCAAAGGAACGGTGGTTATTTAAAGAGGAATGAAAACTCATATCCATACGCTTTTGAGCACCTAGCCCAAATCTGGGACCATAAATGTGCACCCGACATTTTTGTAAGCCACACTCCAGCTCATAATTTCGAGTCCCGCGGCGGTCACAGGGGCGAGCACGGCTCCCTAGACATTTTGCAGACTAGAGCCCCATTTATTATTTCAGGGAGCGGTGTAGGCAATCAAGGATTAGTAGAAGGCCATGGGCGAATTGTAGATGTTGCCCCGACGATTCTAAATTTGCTTGGTTACTCAAAAATGTCATTTGGTGGATCAAGCAAAGATAAGAAATACTTGATCTCACAAGACGGAGATTCCATGGATGGTTTTATTGAAAGCGGCGGAGCTAACCATGTGGTCGTTTTCTTGCTGGATGGTTGTAATCCAAATGTTCTTTTTGAAGCAATCAGAAAAGGTCTCACGCCTAATCTTGCCAGCCTCGTTTTAAATGGGAGTGCCTTCAAACATGGCATATTTGCTTCCATGCCAAGTGTTACTTTGGCTAACCATACTTCCCTTTTAACTGGTAGCCATCCAGGCCACCATGGTGTATTG
>JABEUL010000147.1 GCA_013044465.1 Acidimicrobiales bacterium | reverse complement strand
GGTTTATGTGCCAGTAAATCAATGGAATTGCTGGCAGAATCGCAAAGATTGCAAGATAGAAAGAACCCGGGAGAGTAATTCTATTTAAGATTCTGGTCAAGAATCTCTCGGTGGGTGGGCCAGGTCTATATCCGGGAATATAGCCACCCTGTTTCCGTATCATCTCACTTTGTTGATATGGATCAAAAACTACTCTGACAAAAAAGTAAGCAAATAAAATCACAAATCCTCCATAAATGGATATGTAATACATGCTTGTTGACTGCAAATTTTGACTAATAAATGTCCTCATTGACTTCCAAGGAATGACATTGCTTAAAAGGACGGGAATATATAAAATCGAACTTGCAAAAATAACCGGAATAACTCCTGCTTGATTGACCTTAAGTGGAATGTAATTGGATTGCCCACCGTACATTTTGCGGCCTTGCATTCGCTTGGCATAAACAACCAGAATTCGCCGCTGACCTTGTTCAATAAATACGATTGCAATCAACATAGCTATGGTCAGCGCCACAATGACAGAAAACTTGATGCCTCCGCCCTGGCTCAAAACCAATGCGCCAACACCTGGGAGGGTTGATACGACATTTGCAAATATTAATATTGACATTCCGTTCCCAATGCCATGTTCGGTGATTAACTCTCCTAGCCACATGACAAAAGCAGTTCCTGCAGTGAGAGTAAGGACAATGTAGGCAGCTCTAGGGAAGTTCCAGTCCCGAATTAAGTCGGTTCCATTTGTAAGTCCACCTGAGTGAAACGCATATGTTAATCCTGAAGCCTGCATCAAGGCCAAAGCTACAGTTAAGTATCTCGTAGTCTGAGTTAGTTTCTTTTGCCCAATAGGTCCTTCGTCTCTCCACTGCTCAAGTTTTGGAATGGCTGTAGTAAGCATCTGAATGATAATTGAACTTGTGATGTAGGGCATGATCCCAAGACCAAATACCGCCATTCTGGTGATGGCTCCACCGGTGAACAAACTCAAATATGCCAAAATACCGTTCTGTTGGGCTTGAGTTTTCAAGGCCTGCAGTTGATGGATATCAACACCAGGAACAGGGATATTGGCACCTAGTTGGTACATGCCGACAATAAAAAGCGTGAAGAGAACCTTTTTTCTAAGGTCTGCAATTTTGAAAATGTTAGCTAGGCGCGACAGCATTACACTACCTCTAAATCAAAACCAACTGCCGATAGACGCACTTTTCACAACACCTATCGGTTACTTAACGCATTTCCAGAAGCTGCGGGGCGACCATTGCCGAAGGGAGGTGGCAAAATCTCAACTGTTCCACCTGCTGCCTCGACGCTCTGTCTTGCCGAAGCTGAAATGGCATGGACCTTGAAGCTAAAGGCTCGTGGGGCACTACCTCTTCCCAAGATTTTCACCATTCCATTTGCCCTCAATAGGCCGACTTGACGCAAAGTGTCAGGATTTATGTCATTTCCTTGAAATGACATAAGGTCATCTAAATTAATTACGTTGTATCTGACCTGGAAAGGGTTCCTAAATCCTCTTAGTTTTGGGATCCTTTGGGTTAGTGGAAGCTGACCTCCCTCAAAACCAAGCTTGACATTATTGCGCGCCTTTTGACCCTTGGTCCCACGCCCGGCAGTTTTCCCACCTTTGCCGCCGATTCCTCTGGCTACTCTTCTTTTAGGTCTTTTTGATCCAGGTGCTGGAGCTAGTTCGTGAACTTTCATTTTCCATTCCTCCTACGTGAGTCAACACTCACGCTCTTTATCCTTTAGAGGTTTCACCCTCAACTTCAGTAACTTCAACCAGATGGGGCACTCGCGCCAACATTCCTCTGATCTCGGGTCGATCAGGAAGAATATTGACTTGGCCAATCTTTCTTAAACCAAGTGCCACCATAGTTTTACGTGTCTTAGGCTTGGTCCCAATTGTGGACTTGACTTGCCTGACTACTAATTGATTGATTGTTTCGGTCATCATGAATTCGCCTCAATCAAACTTGCCAAATGAGTCTCATGCTTTTTTGCCCGGTAGGCCTTTAGCACTCCTGAAGGGGTGACATCTTCGACTGCTTTTCCTCTTAAACGTGCAACATCATCGGGCTTTTTCAAAGCCTTTAGTCCGGCAATTGTGGCATGGGCAACATTTATTCCATTTGAAGAACCTAGAGACTTAGCCAAGATGTCGTGAATTCCTGCCATTTCAAGAATGGCCCGAGCTGCTCCTCCTGCAATAACTCCAGTTCCTGGGGCAGCTGGTTTTAAGAGCACTCTTCCTGCTCCACTTTCACCGATTATCTGATGGGTGATAGTGGAACCAGCCAGTGGCACATCAAAAAGTGACCGCTTGGCTTCTTCAATGCCTTTTTGCACCGCAAGTCCGGCTTCCTTGGCTTTTCCATAGCCAAGACCAACTTTGCCGTTGCCGTCTCCGACAACCATTAGTGCTGTAAAAGAAAACCTCCGGCCTCCTTTAACTACTTTGGCAACACGATTTACACGAATAGTGCGCTCTTCATATTGAACTTCAGCCATTAAAACTCCATTCCACCTTGTCTCGCGCCGTCAGCAACTGCTGCGATCCGCCCGTGGTAGGCAAAACCCCCACGGTCGAACACGACTCTGGTTATGCCTTTTTCTTTGGCTCTTTGTGCCACTAGCTTCCCTATATTCAAAGCCGCATCGACATCGTTTGTTTTGCCGGATTTTAAAGAGCTTTCGTGAGTAGACGCGCTAGCTAGGGTTGCCCCCGATGTGTCGTCTATCACTTGAGCAACAATATGTTTAGAAGACCTAAATACACTAAGTCGAGGTCTTTCTGTGGTGCCTGATACATTTGCACGCACCCGGCTGTGCCTTTTTTTTCGCAAAACCATTGTTTGTGAAGAGCTAGCTTTACTCATTTAGCTGCCTTTCCTGCTTTCCTAAGCACTCGCTCGCCCTGGTATCTCACACCTTTTCCTTTGTAGGGTTCGGGCTTGCGAATCTTTCTTATGTCAGCCGCAACCTGACCAACTTTTTCCTTATCGATTCCTTTAACAATTATCCTTGTAGGAGCTGGAACTTCGAAAGTTATCCCGTCGGGAGCGTTAACCACTACAGGGTGAGAAAACCCTAGGGCCAACTCGATAAGATTGGCGCCTTTAGCCGTTGCACGGTAACCGACACCAACAATTTCAAGCTCTTTTGTGAAACCTGAAGTTACACCAGTGACCATATTTGAAATTAGAGATCTGGTTAGACCGTGTAATGCCTTTTGCATTCTCTCATCATTTTGTCTTTCGACTACTAAAGTGTCGCCATCTTGTTTTACACTTATCTCACCGGGTAAAGTGCGCGAAAGTGAGCCAAGTGACCCATCAACTTTGACGGTTCCCTGTGAAATCTCAACTTTTACCCCTGAAGGTAACAATATGGGAGATCGCCCAATCCTGGACATTTCCTTGCCTTCCTATTCCTCAATTACCACACATGACAGAGAACTTCTCCGCCAACGTGAGACCTTCTCGCTTCTGCGTCGGTCATTAATCCTTTTGATGTGGACAGGACTGCTACACCCATTCCACCTAAAACTCTGGGAATCTGATCTGCACTTGCATAGATCCTTAGCCCCGGCTTAGATACGCGCTTGAGCCCTCCAATAGTCCTTTCGCGACTAGAAGAATACTTCAAACTCAATTCCAAAATGTTTCCAGGGCCCCTGTCGGGAGTTACTCTCTTGTAAGAGGCAATATAACCCTCTCTGACCAAGATTTCAGCCAACGCCTCTTTCAACTTTGACCCAGGCATTCTCACGGTGGGTCTCATTGACATATTTGCGTTTCTGATTCTGGTCAACATGTCAGCAATCGGATCAGTCATACTCATTTATTCATCACCTACCAGCTGGCCTTGGTGACGCCAGGAATTTCACCGTTATGGACCATCTCACGCAGACAAATTCTGCAAAGGCCGAACTGTTTAAAGACCGCCTTGGGTCGTCCACAACGTTGACAGCGCGTGTATCCTCGCACCTTATATTTAGGTGTTTTCTGCTGCTTTTGAACTAATGCCTTTTTGGCCATTTTTCCTTAATTTCCTTCACGTCGGAACGGGAAACCAAGAGCAACTAAGAGTGTCTTGCCTTCCTCGTCTGATTTTGCAGTCGTTACTATTGTTATATCCATTCCCCTAGTTGTATCTATGGAGTCGTAGTCAATCTCGGGAAAGATTAACTGTTCATTAACACCAAAGGTGTAGTTTCCTCTCCCGTCAAATGACTTAGGGCTTAAACCTCTGAAGTCTCGAATTCTAGGGATCGATACGGCAACTAGCCTGTCGTAAAACTCCCACATCCGATTTCCGCGCAAAGTCACTTTGGCTCCGATTGGGTTGCCTTCTCTTAACTTAAACTGAGAAATCGACTTCTTCGCCTTTGTCACCAGTGGCTTTTGCCCTGAAATTCTCTCCAAATCTCTAAGTGCTCCATCCATAAGTGACTGCTGCTGAGTGGCTCTTCCCACGCCCATATTGATAACAATTTTGGATAAAGTCGGGACTTCCATAATATTGCCGAGGCCCAATTGGGACTTTAGAGATTCACGAATTTCACCCTTGAATCGTTCTTTGAGTCTTGGCTCTGGAACTGTTGAAACTGTCATAAGTCACCATTACACTTTCTGCAGATTCTCACCTTGCTGTGACCCTCATATCGAATACCTATTCGTGTCGGACCACAGGATGAACAAACAATAGCTACATTTGAGACATGAATCGGCATATCCTTGTCGATAATTCCACCTTGAGTCATGGCATTTGTAGCCTTGGTGTGTCTCTTGGCAATATTGACGCGATCGACTATGACCATTTCCCTAACTGTGATGACTCGCATGATCTCACCCTCACGTCCTCTATCTTTTCCCGAGAGAACTTTTACCTTGTCACCTTTTTTTAATCTCACTAAAGCACCTCCGGTGCCAATGAAACAATTCGCATAAAGCGCTTGTCTCGAAGCTCACGGCCAACTGGCCCAAAGATTCTTGTGCCACGTGGTTGCTGGGCATCGTTTATTAATACAGCCGCATTCTCATCAAAGCGAATGTAGCTCCCGTCCGGACGTCTTTTTTCCTTTTTTGTCCTTACGACAACACATTTCACGACGTCGCCTTTTTTAACTGCAGCACCTGGGATGGCATCCTTAACGGTTGCCACAAAGATGTCTCCGATTGATGCATACCTTCTCTTAGAACCTCCGAGAACTTTTATACAAAGCACCTCTTTGGCCCCAGAGTTATCTGCAACTCGAAGCCTTGTTTCTTGCTGAATCATCTTGCACGCTCCAAAACTTCGACAAGCCTCCATCTCTTTGACTTCGACAGTGGCCTAGTCTCAGCTACTCGAACTCGATCCCCGACTTGAGCGGTATTTTCTTCATCGTGAACATATAGTTTTTTGGTCTGCTGAACAATCTTGCGGTATCGGGGATGCCTTACCCGCTCGATAACAGCAACTACTACTGTCTTTTCCATGGAATTTGATACAACAAGGCCAACGCGTTCCTTGCGCTGCTTTCTTTCAGCTTTTGTCTGATGCTCTGAACTAGCTAACTCTTCAGTCACTCTTCACCTTCTTCATTTTCATCCTCATCTACCTCACCAGTTTCAACTTCATCTTCAACATCAGTTTCATCTTCAACATCAGTTTCTTGGCTTGTGACATTTTCATCGCTTTGGACAACTTCTTTTTCAGCTTTTTCCGGAGCTTGGGTTTTTCCTTTAGGGGCTAGTCGTTGCATGGGTTTTGTATGCACTACGCCCAACTCCGACTCTCGCAATATTGTCAGAATCCTCGCAACTTCACGCTTTAGCTTTTTGATTACCGAAACATCATTTAGCTGACCAGTCGCTGCACGAAAACGCAGGGCCAGCAGTTCCTTCTTGTGATCATTCAGTGAAATCAAAAGTTCGTCTTGATCAAAGTTCTTTAGCTCAGATGCGCGCGTCATGATACTTGAACCTCAGCCGAGCTTCTAACCACAAATCTCGCTTTCATCGGAAGTTTTTGGATAGCACGTGCCATTGCAGCTCGAGCCAACTCTTCAGACACTCCACCGAGTTCGAAAATCATCCTTCCGGGTTTAACAACTGCAACCCAAAACTCCGGGTTTCCTTTTCCTGAACCCATTCGAGTCTCAGCTGGTTTTTTAGTTACTGGCTTGTCGGGGAATACCCGAATCCAGACCTTTCCACCACGCTTTACGTGTCGGGTCATTGCAATACATGCACCTTCCCT
>JABEUL010000146.1 GCA_013044465.1 Acidimicrobiales bacterium | reverse complement strand
TTGAATCCAAACTCACCCGCACAAGCCAATGACATTCCGGGCGACATTTGGGGAAATGGAAGCGGTCCGGTATTTTCCGGGACTAACACTGACTTTCCCGACACTAACAGAATAAACATTTTCGACAAAGGCTCTACTATTGATAAAGGTTGGGACTCCTTAAATAGTCAAGTTCCACCGCCAATGTTTGGAAAACAAGTGGGTCTATGCGGGGGACCTAGTGGATACTGTAACTATCCAGGCGCATCGCCCAGTGACTACAGTAAATATTCTCTAGCTGCATGGAGCTCGAGCTACAACCAGTGCATGAAAGGCGGAGGCACCGATACAAGTTGCCAGTCCGCAATGCCTTCACTATCTATTCTTGAGGTCCCAGATGACCACACAGATGTATTCAACAATGGAAACAATCCCGTGATGTGGGCACCTCAGGTAATGGTTGCCAATAACGATCTTGCCACTGGGAACATGGTCAGTGCTCTTTCAAAGTCACCGTTCTGGAAAGACACGCTGGTAATGATTGTGGAAGACGATACACAGTTCACTGGCGATAGCGTAAATGTGTTGAGGTCATACGTGGTCACAGCAGGCGGTTTGGCTCGCGTACTTGGTCCTAATGGTCAGGTAAGCCACCAAGTATCATCATTCTGTTCAGTTGATAAAACCGTCGAGGACCTACTGGGATTAGCGCCAATGACTGTTTGTGATGCTACTGCAATGCCGCTTGACTCGATAGTTGCAAACTCTCTGCCAAGCGGGAGCCTTTCAACATATACTCCGGTTCAGCCAACAACACCGACGTTCTTGCCATATCCCGCGGCCGGCTCGCCCCAGTTGAAACCTTGGTGTGCCACCAACAAGCCAACTGGGATTGGATATGCTGGACTGGTTCATTATGGATCAATTGAATGTTTAGGCTCTTTCATAGGAGCTGTGGCACAGACAATTAATATCAATAATTTGCCATAAATATATTTTTAATATCTGTCTGAGAGAAGTGTTCTTAGTAATTTGCGCGATACTTTACCGATTGAGGTTTTAGGTAATTCATCTACCTGGATTAGCTGCCTTGGTTTTGCCCAGGAGCCAATACTGTGTTCAACTGCTTGACCGATATCGTGCAATGTAACCTCTGTCTCTCCCTTTGTTAGTACCACAACTACAATTTCGCCCCATTTGTCATCTGGGAGGCCAATAACTGCAACCTCAGTGAGACTTAGTTCCGCTCTGATGACCTCTTCAACCTGATCAGGCCAGATTTTCTCCCCCCCTGAGTTGATGACATCGTCAAGCCTTCCGAGAATCTTCAACTTCCCATCTGTTCCAATTTCACCGATGTCTGAAGTTATAAACCATCCATCATTGTCTTTTGGATTAAGGCCAGCTTGCATTTCATTATTGGTGGAGCCTTCTCGGTAGGAGCGGAGTAGTGATTTGGACCTTATGGTTACTCTTTTCAATTCGTCTAATTTGATTTCGACTCCTGTTAAGGGCAAACCGTCGTAGACAATACCTCCGCCGCTTTCACTTAAGCCGTATGTGTAATGAATATTTTGAGCCAGCTCACTTGGTGGCGCCATTCCCCCTATAACAATTTGACTCCATGAATCAGCATTAATTCTATCCAATACGGACTTGACTAAAGAAACAAAGTTAGCGCCTTCTTGGTTTGCTTTATCAATGGCATTTGGATCAGGTCCCTTTATTACACTTAGTTTGCTTGAAGTGAGGATAGATCTAATTACAACCCCTAAACCTCCTATGTGGGCCAGTGGCAGACATGCCAACCAGTGATCCGCACCCGGGACAAAATTTAGGAACTCATGGACGGCATTAGCGCTAAATAAGAGCGACTCCATGGTGTGAACTACAAATCTTGGGCTGCCAGTTGTCCCACTTGTGGCAACTACCAGGGCATCTCCTTCCATCATGGGTACTGAGTCATCTAGTAATACCACTCCAGATTCTGATGAGACAATAGAGCGGGGCTTAACGGCTGAGATGAGCTCAGATTTAGCCTTGTGACGCAGTCTTTGGTCAACCACCCAAAATGCATCACCATTCTCCCATGCAGCCCTGATAGCTTCTATTAGGGCATTGGACGGCTCCATGTCAATAGCAACTAAATTAAACATACTGAGATCCTTTTTAGGTCTATGGAACTATTAGGTATTGTTTTTGAAGAATTATCTTTAGAGCAATACATCAAGGAGACGAATTTTTGTCAGAACCAATATCTATCGACACTACCATCAACTGGGAAAAGTCAGGTGACTACAAAGACATTACCTACGAGACAGACAGGGGAATTGCAAAAATTACGATCTGTCGTCCAGAAGTAAGGAATGCTTTTAGACCTCAGACTTTAAAGGAGTTGGAGCATGCATTTAATGTGGCAAGAGATGACTCTTCAGTTGGAGTAATCATCTTTACCGGAGAGGGAAATGAAGCCTTTTGTTCAGGAGGAGACCAGAGAATCCGAGGAAATGACGGATATATCGGAGATGACGAATTAGCCGCCAAGGGGATTGGCAGGTTAAATGTTTTAGATCTCCAAATTCAGATCCGTAGGCTCCCAAAGCCAGTAGTGGCAATGGTTGCAGGTTTTGCCATAGGTGGAGGACATGTATTGCATCTCGTGTGTGATCTAACAATTGCTGGTGATAACGCAGTATTTGGCCAAACTGGTCCCAGGGTTGGAAGCTTTGACGGGGGCTATGGGGCCAGTTTGCTAGCAAGAACGATTGGGCTTAAAAGGGCCAAAGAGATATGGTTCTTATGTAGGCGCTATGACGCAGCGACTGCACTTAATTGGGGACTAGTCAATACTGTTGTTCCAGTCAATGATCTTGAAGCTGAAACAGTTAAATGGTGCCGGGAGATGCTGGCTTTGTCCCCTCTTGCACTTAGGATGTTAAAGGGAGGCTTCCATGCTGCAGACGATGGTTTAGCAGGGCTGCAGCAGTTTGCAGGCGATGCAACAATGCTTTTTTACATGTCCGAGGAAGGCCAAGAAGGAAGAGATGCCTATTTAGAAAAGCGCCAACCGGACTTCTCGAAGTTCCCGAAAAGACCGTGAAGACATTGGAAAGTAAGGGCAACATTGACCTTCCCTCAGCAGCCAGTCTCTGGCTCAAAGGTGCGAGGTTAAGAACTCTGCCAGCAGCAATGGCTCCAGTTTTAGCTGGAACAGCTAGTGGGATCTACAATCATGGAGGCATTCAAAAGATCTTTGTAGGACGATTCTTGCTCGCAGCGGTAGTTGCTTTATCTCTTCAAGTGGGGGTTAATTTTGCCAATGATTACTCAGATGGAATAAGAGGAACTGATAAAGACCGAGTCGGTCCGCTCCGTCTCGTGGGATCTGGACTAGTTAAGCCCAAAAAGGTGTTACTTGCAGCTGGTATTTGTGCACTGGTGGCTATGGGGGCTGGACTGGTTTTGGCGATAGTTGTGTCCTGGTGGCTGGTGGCAGTTGGTGCATTTAGCGTTTTGGCTGCTTGGACATACACAGGTGGACCCAAGCCATATGGATATTTAGGCTTAGGCGAAGTGTTTGTGTTTGTATTTTTTGGGCTTGTGGCTACTTTGGGCTCTCAATATGTTCAGGGCCATGGAATCACTGGGACCGGTATTGCAGCCAGTATCTCTATTGGCTTTTTAGCTTGCGCAATACTCTTGACAAATAATATTCGCGACATTAAAGGAGACCTCGGATCCTCTAAAAAGACTTTGGCGATTTTTTTAGGAGATTTCAAAGCTAGAATTTTGTACTCAACAATGTGCATATTGGCACTACTATTATTAATTCCAATAGCAATTGTCACGAAACGACCTTTGACGCTCATGGCATTGGTTAGTGCAGTACCGATTATAAGAGCAGTTCAAATAGTTTTAAAGGGAGCTAAAGGACCAGCCTTAATATCTGTTCTGCAAAAAACTTCTTTAGCCGAACTGTTGTTTGGGTTATTTTTGACCATTGGACTTCTGATCTAGCCTTTTGACTATTGCGCGGTGATAAAAGCAAGCACTTCTCTCGTGACTTTGGAGGGGCTTTCTAAATGTAGTGAGTGGCCAAGATCTTGAAAAATCAATTGCCGTGATTGGTCAATTTCCTCCTGTAGTTTTTTTCCTATTGCGCAGTACTTTTCATCTGCACTTCCATTCAAAATAAGAGTACGAGCTTTAACTTCAATTAACCTATTCCATAAAGGTTCAAAGCTTGCCTGACCATGATTCATTAATGAGTATGCGAGCCCTTTGGCTGAATTTGACTTACGAAGTTCAATTTCATCTTGCTTTGATTTAATATTTGAAAATAATGGACTAGATAGCCATTTTTCCAAAAACTCTTCCAATCTTTCATCTCCAAGATTGAAAATCTCGTTAGCTAATTGAAAGTCATCCTCTCTTCTCTTTTTAATCTCAGAGGGATCTTCAATTCCTGCAGTAGCCGAGATAAGTATCAGGGAATTCACTTTCTCAGGGTGCAAAATTGCACAAAGCAGAGCCGATCTTCCCCCAAGTGAGTAACCAAGGATATGTGCTGGGCCCAGTGTGGCAATTTGATCTGCCAATTCTTTGGGAGAAAGCTCAATGTCTTTATTTGCTCCATGGCCTGGTAAATCAATGGTTATTGCCTCTAGAACATAGTTCGGGTGGTCAATGGAGATCTGTTTTTGCATTTCTGCTATTAAATGCAAAAACGAGTTAGCTTGTTGAGTAAAACCGTGGAGCAATATCAAACGATTAGAATTCTCATTGACACCTTGATTGTCGATAATTTGCGTTCCTGAGTTGGTAATCCTATTAGTTACGAAATTTAGGTCATGGTAGTTCATTTAAAAATACGTCTCCGGCAGGCAATAGTGAATATACAAGATGAATTCGTTACTATTTTAATAAATAGTTGGGCAGAACTCGGTATTTGCCACGCCGTCATTGCTCCCGGCTCGAGGTCGACCCCACTAGCACTTGGTCTCATGAGAGACAAAAGAATCTCCGTGCACACAAAGCTTGACGAGCGCTCGGCTGGATATGTCGGGCTTGGAATTGGGCTCAAAACTGGAGTGCCAGCCGTTGTAGTCACCACCTCTGGAACCGCTGCTATTTCTCTGTATCCAAGCATTGCCGAGGCCTCCTTGTCGAGAGTCCCATTAATTGCAGTCACAGCTGATCGTCCAAATGATCTCCATGGAGTTGGTGCTCCGCAAACTTTGGATCAAGATGGTATTTTCTCAAAATTCACGAGGTGGGAGATTTCTTGGCCTCCTGCGACTAAAAGCGATGAGTACGCTTGGGCTTCTTTAGGCGCCAGGAGCTTTTTTGAAGCTAAATACGGTGGTGAGGGCCCTGGACCAACACATTTGAATCTTGCATTTCGAGAGCCGTTATTAGATAGAGATCAGGTAAGCCAAAAGACCGTTACGGTTCCTAAATTCACAAGCAGTCAAAAGTCAGCCAAACTCGATGGTGCAGATACAGCTTCGCTCTTTAGGGCAGGAGGAAAGGGAGTATTTGTGCTCTCTTCGAACTGTGGTTTTGAGGACTCGTCAGTGCTTATTGACTTGGCAAATAGATTGTCTTGGCCGGTGGTAGCCGAGCTCACTTCGGGGCTTCGCAACGGTTCTCAAAACGTAATTGAGCATGCCGATTTATTGATGAAGGTGAGAGAGATTGCTGATGATTTGGTTCCAGATACGATTGTGGCATTTGGAACCCAAACCAGTTCAAAGGCTACCAATTTATGGATGAAGACTTGCAGGGAAAAGGGAAGTCAGATAATATTTGTGGATCCCTTCTGGCGCTTCGGGGATCCAGATCGGATTGCCAGCCGATTTTTTGACTGTGATCCAGATGATTTTATAGATCAAGTGGGTGCAATAGTTGAAAAGGTTTCTGATAAAAGTGTAGATAAGGGGCCAACATCAGGTGAAGGAAGCTCGTGGCTCTCATCCTGGCAAAAATATGATCAAAAAGCAGAAGGTGCCATTGAAAAAGCCTTAGGGCAATCTAATTCTTTAACTGGGCCAGAAGTAGCTCGCACGCTCTATGACTCTCTCCCCGAAGGGTCCTCAGTCCTCCTGGCATCTTCCATGCCTGTCCGAGATGCCAACTGGTTTGTTCATGCTAAATCTGGCGGAATAGAAACTTATTCCAATAGAGGTGCAAATGGAATCGACGGGTTGATCTCGACTTCAATTGGGTTATCGATTGCCCAAAATTCCATAGATCAAAGGAGCAAAGGCCCTGTGGCAGCCCTCATTGGGGACTTGGCTTTTTTGCATGACATCTCGGGGTTAGTGCAGCTAAGTGGTCAAGCTGGGGAGATACCTCCGATTGTGTTGGTAGTTGTTGATAATGGCGGAGGCGGAATTTTTTCATTTCTCCCACAGGCAGAGATTTTGGAGAAATCTGAATTCGAAGCTCTTTTTGGAACCCCTCACAACCATGAAATTGATGAAATTGCAAAAGGTCTTGGCCATGAGGCGGTAGTTGTCAATAGTATTGATGAGCTCAAAGAAGCATTCTCAAAAGTCTTCTATAAAGAGGCGCTATTTCAAGAGGACCTACCTTGTG
>JABEUL010000145.1 GCA_013044465.1 Acidimicrobiales bacterium | reverse complement strand
TGTTGCCGGAATACTTCTAGGCGTATTTCAGCAGGGAATTTATTGGTCTTATCCGAGATCTTCTGTTGTTGATGTTGGATTTTTTGTAATTATCATGTTTTCGTTATTGCTCCAGCCTCCTAAGAGTGGGCGAAGTGAGAATAGGGGCTCCTCAAGTTTTGTAGACACTCGGTCAGCTAGGCCAATTCCGAAAGAAGTAGCGAATTTCACACAAATTAAATTGCTGCGTAAGTTCGTTCCCATTGTCTTAGCAGTCCTTTTTGTAGTAGTTCCAGCTGTACTTGGGCAAAGTGTGGCATTGCCATTTTCGTACATGGTTATCTACGGGATTATGACAGTTTCTTTAGTGCTGCTCTCAGGTTGGGCGGGTCAGATTTCATTGGGTCAAAGTGGCTTTGCTGGCGTAGGGGCAGCAACGGTTGGTCTAATGATCATGAATTTCCATACTGATTTATTTATATCGTTGGTACTTGCAGGCATTGTAGGTACGCTATTTTCAGTTGCAATAGGTATTCCATCTCTTCGTATACCTGGTTTTTTCCTCTCAGTTGCCACCATGGCATTTGCCGTTCCTGTTGATACATTTTTGCTTAATGCCACACATTTTCCCAGTCTTAATCCGAGTCCTGTTACCCCGCCTGAATTATTTTCTAGATTCGACATGAGCAATGTTTCAGTTCTTTACATAGTTGCTTCTATTATTTTATTTGGATTAATCATTGTTGTTAAAAATCTCAGGTCATCTAGGACAGGAAGGGCATTAATTGGGATTCGCGATAATGAACCTGGGGCTCAGGCATATGGGGTATCTCCGGTTGCTCTGAAACTTATTGCTTTCGCAATTGCAGGCGCCATGACAGGCGTTGCAGGTGGCCTTCTGACAATTTTGCAACATGGTTCAGCATTTAGCGGTTTTGATCCGCAACTTTCTTTTACAATATTCATCGGTGTAGTTGTAGGTGGACTCGGCTCCTTATCCGGAGCGGTGCTAGGTGCAATCTTTTTAGGATTTACCCAGTACTATTTAAGTGGGATAATTGCTTTGGCGGTCCAGGGCATGGTAGTGCTTGCATTTTTGACTCTGTTCCCAGAAGGTTTTGGAGGAATTGCAACTTTTGTGAGGGATGTGTATGTAAGGGCCTTAGCAAAGAGACACGGAATACTCTTAATAGGACCAGTCAATACGACAGATCTGCTCGATGAAAGTGAAAAAGTGATCATTGAGAAGGTCAGAGAAGGGCCTCAGCCAATTCTTAAGGCCGATGGGGTATATGCCAAATATGGCCAAGTTGAGGTTTTATTTGGCGTAACAAGCGAAGTTGGAACTGGTGATGTATTGGCTCTTTTGGGCACTAATGGAGCTGGCAAGTCAACACTTCTTCGAGTTATTTCTGGACTGATGAAACCAACCCATGGAAGTATTATTTACGGTGGAGCAGATATTTCAAAAATTCCACCAGAGACTCGGGTGGCACTTGGTCTTGTGGCTATTCCGGGTGGAAAAGGAGTATTTACCTCACTCACAGTTAAAGAGAATCTTCGTATGGCCTCATGGCTCTACCGTCAGGAACCTGAGTACATTTTAAAAACTATGGATGAAATTGGAACAATGTTTCCTGTCTTGCTTGAAAGATTAAATATTCAGGCAGGCCAGCTTTCAGGAGGCGAGCAACAGATGCTTGCTATATCTATGGCTAAACTTTTAAAGCCGAAAGTACTTTTGATTGACGAACTGTCCCTTGGGCTTGCTCCGGTAATTGTGGCCAAGATGGTTGACGCCGTATCCGAGATGAAAAAAGAGGGCATAACAATAGTTGTTGTTGAGCAATCAGTAAATGTAGCGACTCTACTTGCCAAAGACGCCGTGTTTTTAGAGCGAGGTCAAGTTCGTTTTGGGGGTCCGATTGATGATTTATTAAGGCGCGATGATATACTCCGTTCAGTATTTTTAGGCGGTGTAGCAAAAGTAATTCACGAAATGAGCACTGAGGAGACTTCTCTAGAAAGTGAAACTCCTCTCGGAGTAGTGTCGAAGGTCAAACTTAGCGAACTAAACGTAAATGTTGAAAGTGATGACAGCAGCAGTCGCTTCGAAGTTCACAGTGTTTCAAAGAGATTTGGAGGACTAAGTGCAGTCGATGAAGTTTCCCTTTCTGTCGCATCGGGAGCAATATCTGGAATTATTGGAGCAAATGGGGCAGGGAAAACTACCCTTTTTGATATTTGTAGTGGGTACTGCATTCCTGATTCTGGCTCTGTTTTGCTTGAAGGACTGCCAATTACTCACCTAAGTCCTCACTGGCGCTCTAGACATGGACTTGGAAGAGTATTCCAATATGCAGCATTGTTTTCCTCCCTAACGGTATTTGAAACACTTGAACTTTCATTTGAGAGATTCATTACGGCCAAGGAGCCAATTGCATCAATGGTCGCGATGCCAGCTGCCAGGAGTATGGAAAAAGCAGTACGGGAGAAAGCCACGGAGTTGATGGAGATGCTGCATCTTGAGAGTTGGAAGGATTCGTTTATATCAGAGCTTTCAACTGGAACTAGAAGAGTGGTCGAACTCGGAGCAGTGCTAGCTCATCGACCCAGGGTGTTGTTGCTTGACGAACCCTCTTCTGGTTTAGCACAGAGGGAAGCGGAATCTCTCGGTCCTTTACTTCTTGAAGTTAAGAACGCTACGGGTGCTTCGATGGTAATAATTGAACATGATGTGCCACTAATAGCCTCGATGGCTGATGAACTCACATGCATGCATGCCGGGAGGGTAATTGCTACTGGACCGCCAGAACTCGTGCTTTCAAAAGATGAGGTTATTTCCTCGTTCTTAGGATCTGCCAAAGAAGTAATAGCAAGATCAGATGGAATTACTCTTCCAAGTTTGAGTTAATCTTCAAAGATCAGAGAATAAGTTTCAGGTCTAGTCATCAATATCTAAAATTGAGT
>JABEUL010000144.1 GCA_013044465.1 Acidimicrobiales bacterium | reverse complement strand
GGGTAGGTCACTGCCGCTTATCCATTAATGATCTTTCTGAACTAGGTTCGCAGCCAATGACTAGTCCATCTGGAAGATATTTGATGGTCTTTAACGGCGAGATTTACAATTCACCCGAGTTAAGGAGGGAATGTGAAGCATTTGGAAGTGTTTTCAGATCTCAAATGGACGGCGAGGTCATACTACATCTCTGGGAACTAGAAGGATCTGACTGCTTGAAAAAGCTAAACGGTATTTTTGCTATATCCATCGTTGACACGATTGCCAAGAGCGTAACAATCGCTCGAGATCCAGTAGGGGTCAAGCCATTATTTTACTCCTATATCGATAATCGGTTTGGTTTCGCTTCTGAAATTGCGGCATTGAATGCTCTCGGCATAAATAACGGTGGGTTGGATCCTACCGGATTAGCACAATTTTTGACTTTTTTATGGATACCTGCTCCAAATACGCCATTTAAAAACATCAAGGCACTTAGACCCGGAGAGATGGCCGTTTATACTAATTCCGGATTTGTTTCCAAGCGTTTTTCCCCAGTTTTTACTGCTACTTCATCAACTATAAGTGGAACTCCAAGTGATTTGGTGGCTGAAGTTAGTGCGAAAATAAGACAGGCGGCTAATAGACAACTCTTATCTGATGTTCCTATTGGCATAATGGCATCAGGCGGTGTTGACAGCGGCCTTATATGGGCGCACACATCTAAATATCTTTCCTTGGCATATTCAATTTCCTGGGACCTCATCCAAAAAGACAGTGAAGGCATAAGTGACGACCTTGCAAGCGCAAGACTCGTTGCATCAAAGTTTCAAACTAAACTAAGGGAAATCTCGGGAGATGATTGGGACGAGTCTAGACTTCCACCGTCAGCTGATTTATTTGCTGATCCGGCCTACGAATTAGTTAGGAAGATGGCAATCGCTGCACGTGAGGATGGGTTAAAAGTATTATTCTCAGGTCAGGGCGGAGACGAAGTATTTGGTGGATATAGGCGCCACGCCGTAGCTCGGTTTATTGGATCAAAACCTCATTTTTCAAGCTTATTCTTTAAAGGACTATATAACCTGTTCAAAATGAAACCTGGAATGAATATTTCCAAGGAGTACATTTCTCGTCTCGTCCTGGCTCTTTCCGAAGGCGATAGGGAAAAGGGCTATCTACAACTTTGTAGTTACTCTACTCAGAAAGATCGTGCTAATGCTCTTGGTCTAACTACTGCGGAAGTCTCAGACGATGTAGTTTACAAGGAGCATTTGGAGGTCTTCGCAGTTCAGCCACCAAATATTTCTTTTTTAAGGAAAGCAATGTCTGTAGATTTAAATGTGTATCTTCCGGGACTTGGCCTGAGTTATGTAGACAGAGCTTCAATGGAAGCAGGTATCGAGGTCAGGGTCCCGTTAGTTGATCTTGAATTACTAAAATATTCCTTAGCCTTGCCCGACAGCGTGTTGATCAGACGCGGTACGACTAAATGGATTGCTAAGCAAGCTGCCCTCGCCGTTTTGCCGCCAGAAACAGTAGAACGTCCGAAACGTTCATTTGGAGCTCCAGCATCACAAGTGGGTTCCAACACCAATAATGACAACTCGAGAGGTTATAGGCAGAGTAGATATTTTAGCCATGCCTGCCAAGTGTTAGAAAAGTACACTGAAAAGTTCGCGTGAGCTATAAGGCGGATAAAAATGAGTTATGCCGAAAAGTTGTCTTTCAAGTTGACAATAAGATAGGAATATCCCCCTAAATTACCACTACCTTTGATTCAGGCCTTATTACCAATGCCCTAAATCAAGTTGTATTCAAATGAACTTGAAATTACTATTTACGCCTTAGCTAAATGCAACTTACGCGTTTCGTGAAGAACGACGCCTCTCGAATACTATCAAGCCGCCACCAATCACTAATAGTGCGACAATGACAATGCTCCATCGCAAGACATTGATACCGGTGAATGCTAAGCCACCTGAAGAACTAGTAAGGCCAAAGATATTCTGAACTGTAAGTTGAGTTGAATTAGGTGCACTTCCAACTACGGTCAAATTGTTATTAGTCAAACTGACATTATAAGTTTTTCCATTTATTGAAACTGTTCCGCCAGTTGAAGTAACGGTATCTACTGTTATTGTTTCAGTGACAGTTCCAGAGGCATCTGCTACCGCTGTACCAAGACTTACTCCATTCAGGGTAATTGCAACTGTAGATCCTGGAGCATAGCCAGAACTTTGAATATTGATCACTTTTCCAGAAGTAAAACTTCCTTGCTGAATAACCATAGTATTTGGACCCAAAGTTGTAGAAGTAGTTGGGCCAGGATATCCACTACTTGTTGAAGTGGTGGTAGCTGCAAAAACCTCCTTCGAGCCAATTGACAAAAATGCAATGGCTAAAATCGCAAATATCGCCGAACGGATAAGTCGTATTTTCATAACCCTTATTATACTAGATTTCAATTGCAATTGTATAATTTGATGTGAAATCTCTAATTTTTACTGCTTTTTTGGATATAGCTGCCATGTAAATACCTGGGTCTTATCTAGTGTTGTGCTATCAACCTTGTTGGAGTTAATTATCCAATACGGTGAGTTGATAGACACTTTAACTGGAACTGGCTCCATTCTGGGTTGAGGTATATATTGAATACCAAATTCACCATTAATTACAGCATTTGGAATTGTCGTTTGAATTGTTATAGTAGTGCTTTTACCAGGAAAAACCTTGAATGGCACTTCGTTCAATCTTAATCCTGATTCAGAAATACTACCAAGTTGTTCGGAGCCACTAGGACCCCAAAATTCTAGCCTTCCAACGTACTCACCTGGGGAGAATGAATTTATGTAATCTGGCCCTAATTGATAGCTCGGTTTGGCCCCAATTGGCGCAGTATTGACAATAGTTACCTTTGTGCTAATTATTGCATTGCCATACTTTGTCAAATATATTGAAGTACTTATTGAAGGATCAATGAAATAATCAAGCTTTGTAGCCGTTGCATTTTCAACAGCTACATGGAAAGTTCTTGAAGCATTTTTAACCGCTGGATTGCCAGAAATCCCATCAGAATTAAAAATAGCCTCCAAGTGCGGATCCGAACTATAAATTAGCAGATGGCGTCCAGCAGTGGCATTACCCAGGGCTTTAGCCAAGCTAACTAGGTCGATATTTGAACCTTCCTTTAGACGAGAAAGCACTGCATCTGCCGCCGCTGCTATCTCTTCATGTCTCAAAACTTGATTGCCAGCAGGTACGTTAACGTACAGATCGTTCAGAAGAACCTGGGATACGTTTTGACTCGTTAGTGGAGTTGCAATACCTGCGACATTTACCGGGCCCGTAACTGCTAGGAGGTCAGCCAGTGCTGGGACATCAATTGCGATTACCCCGTTGTAATCGATGCCAGTATTTTCTTTCGCCATAGCTAGCATTGTCGATCCGCTCCATTGAAAATTTGCGGTCGCGTTAACAGATTGCCACAAATAGTTGGGCTGCAACTCTCCAAACACTTGACTAGTCCCGGAAGGAATAGGTACATCTACAGGGGATTTAAGTGCAAGTGACGATATTGAATTTGCTGGAGTAGTTGTGAAGTGGCCGTTGTCAAAGGTAACAGTTGACACTGACAGGGCCATGCCTTGATCACGCATCTCAGCATTGTTGTCCCCAATTAATAAGAATCTCTCGGGACCATTTTTCCCAACAATAACTTCCAAAGCAGCCAATGACTGAGAAGCAGTCACTAACTCATCATCAAGTTTTGTTGCAACCTTATTGAAATCATTCCTTGCAGCAGAAATTGAACTCACTAGACCAGATGCAGGTTTGATCATTGATTGAATAGAATTTGAATCCTGAGTCGCCATTACTTGGAGAGACGAAATTTGGCCTAGGGGTATCTGACCATTTTGAAAACTTCCAGCGCCTGAAATATGATCCAACTGGGCTAGTAATTGTTGCCCCATTTTAATCGCTGCATCAGCATCACTCGCAATTGACTTAACCCCATTAATCTGGGTGTTTACTAAAGGTATCTCGTCAAGTACATCAAGAGAAAGAGATGAGTTGATCTTTTGCTCTGCCGCATTGGCACTTGTTAGTGCTTTGGCGAGACTCACCTCAGTCTCACTTCGTCCAGTTCTTGATCCAATTTTATTTGTTACGTTGCTCTGAAGTGAATCAAGCACAGACTTTGCTTGTTCCAAATTAGATCTAGCTGAACTTAAATCCCGCCAAGCAAAGATCGATATTAGAAAGGCAAAACAAATTCCAATGATTAGGGCCCAAATAACTCGTTTGAGCCACTTTCTCTTTCGAATCACATTGTCCTTGCTAGTGGTCGGCGACGTAAATTAAGAGGTTGAAAGCCACCTGCTTTTTTGGTCGATTTATTTGAAGGTTTGGCTGCAGAGTAGTGATAGCCATGACCGTATGTATAGCCATAGTATCCACCGTACCATTCGGCTTTACTGGCACTATTGACAACTGTCCCGACAAATGGAGAGTCCGCTTGAATAAGAATCTCAAAAGCCTTATCCAACTCTCTACCCTTGATCACGTCGGCCACGTAATTCAAATGTGTTACATTGCCTCGCTTTGAAAGAACTGTCGAACCAGTAACGGGAAGAACGGGTGGACAGTCAATAATTACTACGTCAGCTAAAACCTGCAGTTCAGTAAGTATTTCTGCTGTTTTTTGCCCAGCAAGTAATTCAGATGGATTAGGAGGTCTGGGGCCTGAAGCCAAAATTCTAAGAGAACCCCTGCTTGTAGCGACTTGCTCCAAAGCATCAGCAAGTGGGGTTTCACCTAATATTACTGAAGTGAAGCCAACTTCATTAGACAGCTCAAAGACCTCATGAAGTCTGGGGAGCCTTAAGTCACAGCAAACCAAAATGACGTTTTGCCCTGATTTGGCTAGAGCAACACCTAAATTGGCAACAGTGGTGGATTTCCCTTCAAGCGTTCTCGAACTAGTAACTTGAATGGTTCTCATCGATCGATCTAAGCTCATGAACTGAACGGAGAGCCGAAGGCTTAGATACGCTTCTGAGATCGGGGTATTGGAAGAGTCCATCGCAATGACATTCGGAGCTGCTTTAGCGGGAAAAGGACTCATCGCCTGCGCTGAAACATCACTCGTAGTTCCAATTTCATCTATAGACACACCCGAAAACGAGTGAGGCTTCGCGTTCGCAACATTTTCAACCAGAACCCAATGGAATAGCTCAATTTTGGTTTGGATATCTGAGGGTGAAAGAATTTGGGGACTATTAGTTCCTGTAGGTGATACTGAGGTTGAAAGCGCACCTAATTGCACTTCCACGGAGGCGGGATACTTCACCTTATACATAGATGCTTGTATTGACGTATAGGCCACACTGCCACCTACTACGAATATTGCTTTGAGAATTATTATTCACTTTCTCCTGGTAAGTACACCTAATTGCACAGGAAGATCTGGTTCACCATTTCCGGGGGCTTGGCGCATTATAATACTTTAGTCAAATCTGAACCACTCTGGATGGAGTTTTCGCCCAAATTTTCGCAGTTTTGAGCCAGCTCGGAAGGAATCGCACAAATTGAGGCTAAAACTTTACGAATGGCTACCGGATCAACATCCTTTTCAGGATCTTTTCCATCACCACCAAGTAACGAAATGAATGCATTTTTGGCACTCTCGACGCTTAATGGTGGGACATCGACGTGACTGACTTTTGGGTGAAATGGCCTATCATCTGGTTCCCCATCGCCAAACAGCACTTCATGTAGCTTTTCCCCAGGTCTGAGCCCCGTGAAAATAATGTCAAGAGGTGGATTTCTCCTAGAAGCGTAGTGTTTGGCTATATCTAATATCTTTATTGGCCTGCCCATGTCTAAAACTAAAACTTCGCCTGGTCGACCGATGGCAGCAGCTTGAGTGACTAAACGAACTGCTTCTGGAATTGTCATGACAAATCTTGTCACATTGGCATCTGTCACAGTTAGAGGATTTCCTGCCTCGGCTTGAGCCCTAAATACCTCCAAAACGGAACCCCTACTTCCCAAGACATTTGCGAATCGAACTGAGACGTAAACGGCACCTTTGATATTGATACTTGCCGTAATGCGCTCGGCAATGCGCTTCGAAAATCCTAGAATACTCGAAGCATCAGCTGCCTTATCCGTCGAGATATTGACAAACCCAGTTACCCCACTCGCAACTGCAGCATTTAGTACATTTATTGTTCCTATGACATTTGATTTCCAAGCCTCCAGAGGATGGCGTTCAAGTAGTGTCAGGTGTTTTAGGGCTGCTGCATGGAAAACAATATCGGGTTTGCGATCTTTGAAGATTTGCTCCACTCCTCTTGCATCCCTTATAT
>JABEUL010000143.1 GCA_013044465.1 Acidimicrobiales bacterium | reverse complement strand
AGATTGTTCCATCAATAGCTTCCCAGGTCTCTAATCTCTATGTCTTTCAGAGAACTCCAAATTGGCTGGCACCTACTCCGAATTACCGAAGCCCAGTAGAAGATGGAATGCATCAACTGTTAAGACAGTTGCCAACATATGCACAGTGGTATCGATTCTGGCTTTTTTGGAAGAACTGTGAAGGCATGCTTCCCCTAGTACAAGTAGATGAAAATTGGCCAAACCAGGAGAAATCGGTTTCAATGCTAAATGATTTTCTGAGGGAGATCCTCACCATTTATTTAACTTCAGAGTTTGAAGGGAGGGAGGATCTTCTATCTCGCGTCATTCCTGACTACCCGCCTTCTGCCAAGCGAGTTATTCGTGATGATGGCTCCTGGGCGGAGGCCCTAAAACGGCCGAACGTCGAATTAGTTTGCCAAAATATAGATCAAATAAGTGAAAACGGTATCCGTCTCGCTGACGGTCGCTTGGTCGAAGTCGATGTAATTATCTATGCAACTGGTTTCCAGGCATCGGACTTTCTCACTCCTATGAAAGTCATAGGGCAAGATGGAAGGGACATTCACACTTGGTGGAACGGTGATGCGCAGGCATATCTAGGTGTCAGCATACCTAGGTTCCCTAATTTTTTTATGCTCTATGGACCTAATACAAATATTGTCATTAACGGTTCGATTATCTACTTCAGCGAGTGTGGGACCAATTATATTCTAAGTTGCATTAAACACCTGATCGATAACTCTCTTGGGGCTCTTTCGGTTAAGGAAACAGTTTGTGCGAGATTCAATGACGAAATTGACCTTGCAAATCAGAAAATGGCCTGGGGGGCTTCCAGTGTTAATTCATGGTATAAAAATTCGAAGGGAAGAGTCTCCCAAAACTGGCCTTACACTCTCCACGAGTACTGGAGGCGAACCTCAAATCTCTCCCCTGAAGATTTTGAATTCATCGACAGATAAACCATTTCTTAAAATCAGTTTTTTACTTCGGCAGTTGCCTGTGAAAGCACGACGCCTCTGTGGGTAGATGCTTGAAGAACCAACTTTCCTTCACCTAAGTCCCAAAACTCAGTAGTGATAGTGTCACCTGGGTAGACCCTCTCGGCAAATCTTCCGTCAAGACTCTTGAACTTTGAGGGATCTCTGTCGCAAAAAGTTGATAAAAGCGCTCTTCCAACAAATCCATAAGTACAAAGACCATGAATAAAGGGCTTGTCAAATCCAGCGGCCTGAGCAAAATCTGGGTCAACATGTAGGGGATTTCGATCACCTGAAAGCCGATATAGCGCTGCCTGCTCAGGTCGAGTTTGCTCCACAACTACTTCATCAGGTTTTCGATCGGGAATATTTGATTCATTGGCGCTAGGTCCCCTCTCACCTCCAAAGCCACCTGCTCCCCTTACGAAAATTGAGGACCTAGTCGTAAAAAGAGGTCCATCGGCATCACTGGTTTCTCCCTCGACCACCAATACAGCAGCTTTTCCCTTGTCCCAAATAGCAGCCACCTTTCCGGTAACTTGAGCACTTGCATCAGGCGGAATTGCTCTGTGGCAAGTAATACCTTGCTCTCCATGAAGAATCATTAGTGGATTAACAGTTATTTTGCCGAACATTCCAGCCATTGAAAGCATTCCTGGGATAACGCCAAATGTTGGCAGTACTTTTGGCCCACGTCCTTCGTATACGAAATCCAAATCATCGGTGGCATTGGCTCCAACTCCCAATGCATAGAGCATTGTATCCTTAGAATTCCAAGAAGTTGGAATTGGGTCGAAAGTTTCGCCTACAAGATCAGAAGAGATGTCTTTAGTCATATCTACATCTTTGCAAATTCAATCGGATCGAAGCAAATACAAAACCATAGATTTAATTTCTTGATCTTGTCATGAAAGGCGGTAGCCACCAGTTGGCCTTTCCGAAAAGAGCTACGAGGGATGGAACAGTAGGGCCTTAACTATAGTTGCATCAAGTAAAATCCCGATTCCTAGGCCTGTTGCCAGCACTTTTAGATCTGTAAATGGAGCTGATGCCAGTGAGGCAAAAGCTAAAAACAGAATTAATGCTGCTGATGTCACTAACCGTCCTGTTCGGCCCAGGCCCTTCAATTACCGCCTTTTTGGTATCGAGAGTCTTGACATACTCTTTTCTAATGCTACTCAGAATAAATGCCTCACAGTGCATAGAAAGCCTGCACAGGAGAGCTAAGGCCGTAACGGGAGTCCAAGATATTAGAGCGTTGGTAGCAGGGATAATTAATGAACTCAATTAATTACTCACAGGCTTACCGTGAAAGTTCCCTCCAAATCGGTCAAAACTTATTCGCAATCTACTTTCTTGTCGGTACTAAAAAAGTGCGCACCGGGTACTTATCTATTTCTTCATCAGCCGTAACTAAAATCGCTTTGATTGCATGTGCCTGGCAAAGCAAGACTCGATCGAAAGGGTCACGATGAATTGGTGGCAGTTTACTTACTGCCAACGCGTGGCGAAGTTCAACCGGCAGCGCAACTGCATTAATTGCCTTAATCCGCGACGGAACATACTTTTCTGGCGGTTCGGGCAATGACAATCTTCCGATTGAATACTTGATTGCTATCTCCCATCCACTGGCCACAGACACTACAAGTTCGGCATCATTTCTTTGGAGACGATCAAGAATTGGACCGACCTTAGTTGGATCGGTTTGCAACCATAAGAAAACATGAGTGTCCAACAAGTACTTCATTGGTAAAATGAATCAAGAATTTCTTCACTTAAGGGAGCGTCAAAGTCTTCCGGTACTTCAAAAAGCTTGGCATCAGAACCAAAAATTCTTCTTTGAGAACTCTCAATTGCTACTAGTCGAACAACTGGTATTCCTCTTCGTGTGACTATTAAATCTTCTCCTGCAAGTACATCATCCACGAGTTCCGAAAAATGAGTTTTTACTTCGTGTATCCCAACAGACTTAGTCATAGACTTAGTTTATCACTTCACACGTAGGTGCCTATATCCAGGTACTTTTATAAAGTAGAACTCCACCTACAGTTCTTGCAGCGCAGGACTTAAGAAGTAACCAACTTGGGAGAATGAGAAAACCAGACAAGTCTCACACTCAATTCGGTCCGAGTGAGTTTCGAGGCCATTGGGTGATAATTTGATCAAATAGAGCTTCTCAATTCGCTATTGATTTTGCATTCCAAATATATTTAAAAGGAAAAGCCGTTAGTTTCACCTAACCTGCCAGAGTTTCAATAAGTATCAGTATTGCAGCCAAACAAGCTGAGAAGTCGCTGAATAAAACTCTTTCCCTAACTAATCAAGTATTAGACAACACGCCAGGAGTTCAAGCCTCGTCAGCGTACGCTTCGGTACGAGACCCAACTAGTTAATCACCTACGGAGTTCCTCAATGGCAACCTTTTTAGAGACAGGTGCTAATTTAGAACTACCTAAATACCTCCTGCAAACCCAAACCAATGGACTAAAAGTTCTCGAAACGCACGGTCAAAACTATCGTAGGTAGATCTGAGCACATCACCCCTCCAAGAGTTGGGCAGAAGAGCTTGGGGCAGAAGTGGATCTGACTTTAGGTGTCTCAGCACTTCAGCACTTAGCTCAAATCCATTTCTCATGGATAGTTTGTCTTCAGCATTTAGTTTTGGCAGTTGATTTAACAACCTAACGATCAAAGATGCTGCTTTATCATCCCAGCCTTTTAAGTTCCACATCTTAGAGACAAGATCAACGGGACTATCTAATGGGAGAACTTTAAACCAAGTCAGGTGAAGATGCTCAAGTAGGTTGCCAAATTCAAGATTGTCCGGTCGAATCCAAACGCCCTCTCTAAGCTCTCCCATGTGAAGACCAGACATCTTCGCCCTTAGCTCTGCTCTATCTGTAGCACTTCTCCGATCAGCCGTAACCACTGCCTGGATCCAAAAATCATTTAGCCACTCTTTAGTGGGACCATGTCGTCCTTCTATTTGGAGTCGCTGCCTAATTAAGTGCCGCTCCGCACTTAGTTCGTACCAACCATCTTCTGAAGATATCTCCCCGGCTGAAGTCATTCGAGAAAGAGCAGTCCTCGTTGTCCCTTCTGAAATTCCAAATAGCTCAGTGGTCCTAACCAGTAATTGAACAGGCAGTTTAGGAGGCTCGGCCCCTAATAAGACCGAGAGGATAACAGATCTCGCACTGAACTTACGTAAATTTGACATATGATAAATTTATGTAATATAATGGACTGGTGACTCTAACAATGGTGCCAAAACAGGAGAGTCTGGCCGACGTTCTCCCTACTGAACGCCTCACAAAATCAGGCATGCCGATTCGAGAGTTACGGGCAAAACTTAGAAAGATTGCCAGCTTTTCTAATATAGGCAGTTTGGCACTCTGCTGGGTGCAGGCTATATTAACAATCGGTGCTGCCATATGGATTAATAATTTAGCGGTTTATCTGATGGCAATTGTATTAATGGGCGCAACTTTTGCTCGATTTTCAATTCTTGCCCATGAAGCAGCCCACAGGCTGATGTTTAGAAACAAGAAGCTAAACGACTTTTTTGGCAAGTGGTTCCTGGCATATCCAGCCTTTATTCCATTTTCGTTATATCGAAAAACCCACTTTTCGCACCACCGGGACGAACTGGGGCCCCAAGAACCCGACCTATCCCTCTACCGAAATTACCCAATATCTAGAGCCAGCTTCAAGAGAAAGTTGGAAAGAGATGGCTTTGGCATTAGTGGATGGAAGAACCTTAGGGTTCTCATAAAGGCCATCTTCAATAAAGTAGCTAGACCAGTAGTCTTGCCAATCATTGCTACACAGTTAGCACTTATTCTCATCTTTAGTCTTGCGGGTTATCCTCTCGCTTATTTCGGTCTTTGGCTTATTCCTTGGATGACATCTTGGAGGGTATTAAATAGACTCCGAGCGATCGCAGAACACGGTGGAATGAAACAATCCTCTGACAGGCGTGAAACTACTCACCACGTCAAGCAACATCTGATCGCAAGGTTTTTCATTGTTCCTTTTAATGCTGGGTGGCATTTAGCCCACCACACCGATATGGGTGTTCCTTGGCGCAATCTTCCAAATCTTCAAAAAGAACTTGAAGCAGCAGGTTGGGTAACAGAGTCCATAACCTGGCCTAGCTACTTTTCATTGTGGAAGGCACTTAGTTCAAGGACTGATTAAATTCAATTAATCTGATAGCACTTCATTATAAATTTAAAAAACTCTATCTAGGCTTTGGTGTCTCGGCCCTGATGGGAGACATGTCGGCATATCTTGGACCAGAAGCTACATCTATTAAAAATACTTCGTCTATTTTGGCAATTGAATCTCCGTCTAAGTTGACATCTAGAGCTTTTAAATTGTCCTCAAGATAAGCCACATGTTTGGTTCCGGGAATCGGGACAACATCATCTCCTTTAGATAAAACCCAAGCAAGTGCTAATTGGCTCGGAGTGCATCCCTTACTTGCAGCCATTTCTTCGACCGCCATAACAAGTTCAAGATTCTTGGAAAAGTTTTCGCCAGAAAATCGAGGAAGAAATTTTCTATAATCATCTGGAGCAAAATCGTCAGGAGATTTGATAGTACCGGTCAAGAATCCTCTTCCCAAAGGAGAGTAAGCCACTATTCCAATACCTAGTTCCCTTGCGGTTCCGACTATCTCGTTCTCAATGTCTCTGCTCCAAAGGGACCATTCATTTTGGGTAGCAGTTATTGGGTGAACAGCGTGGCCACGCCTAAGACTTTCTGCACTTATCTCAGATACACCGATGTGCTTTATCTTCCCAGCTGCAACGAATCCAGCCATAGCACCAATAGTTTCTTCAATTGGCGTCTTAGGATCGGGTCGGTGAAGATAATAAAGATCGATCACATCAATATTTAACCTCTTTAGAGATGCGTCAAGGCATTTAGTTGCATATTGAGCATCTCCTCGAATCCCCAACCTTTCACCATCCTCATTCCTTACTAGGCCAAACTTGGAAGCAACAACTACTTCATCCCTCCTTGTAGCAATTGCTTTGCCGACAAGTTCCTCATTCTTATATGGACCGTATGCATCGGCGGTGTCTAGAAAAGTAACTCCTAAATCTATAGCTCGATTTATTGTGGCCAACGATTCAGATTCAGATGTGGAGCCGTAAAACTCACTCATCCCCATACAACCTAAACCAAGGGAAGATACTTCTAAGCTTCCTAAGCGCCTCGTTTTTTTAGCCATTAACTTTCCTTTCTTCTTGGATGTAGATTGGTGATTTTTTCTAATTACTAGCGCGAAACTCTTTAAGTTCACTTGAACTAAACAAACGCCCCACAATCCCAAAGCTTACTTGCAAGCACTGAATGACCTACTCCTTCAGTTCAATTGTGCCTTTCATAAAAAGAACTACTTTTCCCTGGACAATAACTGAGTCGCCGCCAACTTTGACTCTAAGTTTCCCACCCCGCGAAGACAGCTGAGTTACTTCTAGAAGGTATTTGCCTAAACGATCGCTCCAATATGGACCCAAAACCGCTTGAACCGACCCAGTTGCAGAATCCTCAGGGATGGATACTTTTGGACCAAATACACGGAGGGAGTAGTCACTTACTCCCTCATGGGGACCGCATGTCACCACAAGTGCTCTAAATGGAAGCGCCGCAATCCGATCTAAATCAGGGTTAATATTTTTCAAATTAGAAAAATCAGAAACTTCTGCAAAAAGATCTCTTTTTGATTCAAATAGACCTAAGACTTCGACACCTAGCATCTCAGACACCTGCTCTCTTCCAAAGGATGAGTACATGGGATTTTCTTTTCCTAAAGTCAGACTCAAATAGCCATCATTTTCTCTTTCAACGCTTATGACCCCGCTTTTTGTTGAAAAATGGATGCGGTTCACTTCAACTAGCCCTAGCTCGAAAACTACGAATGCCGCCCCCAAAGTGGCGTGCCCGCATAAATCCACTTCCTCGCTAGGTGTGAACCAACGCAGATCAAATGAAATTCTCTTATCGTTCCCTTCTACGAAAGCAGTCTCACTAAACCCCAGTTCATTAGCTATGCTCAACATCGCAATTTCGTCTATGGGGGAGTCTAAAATACACACACCGGCCTGATTTCCACTGAAGCGCCCCTCGGCAAAAGCATCTACTATCCACGTCATAATCTCCATAAAATAAGCCTACGCCATTGGCGTCGCCACACAATAGAGGTATTATGGACACCGATAGGGAAAATATCTCCCAATCGGCGATTGAACGGAGGTGCCAGATGGGATTGATGGACAAAATGCGTGATCAAGCATCACAGCTAGCGACTAAAGCGCAAGAAGGTGTTTCTTCTGCGCAGGGAAAATTGAGCGATACACAGGAAAAACACCGAAAGGATGGATTTTATCGTGACTTAGGTGAACTTGAATATTCAAAATACAAAGGAATTGAACTTCCTGATTTCGACTCTAAGCATAAAGAAATCCTAGACGAACTCGATAAATTTAATTAGCCTAAGTGCAATTCTTAACAGACGACCCATTTCGAAGCTCCGCCCACTGGTCCGAGGGCCCTTGGTTTGGCTTTGACTTAGAGACAACTGGCGCAGACCCACGAGTAGATCTGCCGGTACAAATTGCGGTAGTTAAAATGGATTCGTTCGGAAATGTAGAGAAGGATGTCTTTTTAGTCAAGCCCGGGATCGCCGTGTCAGATGGCGCAAGATCAGTTCACAAAATTACCGATGCCCAAATTGAGGCTGAAGGTATTGAGTTGTCGGATGCCGCTAATAGGCTTCACTCCCTCTTAAGTGTGCCCATCGCAAATGGTCTGCCAATCGTAGCAATGAATGCTTATTTTGACGTTACGATTTCAGAGCGCATTTTCGATATTGCAGGCGTGGCTAAATTAAATTGGAAAAACATAATTGATCCACTAATTTTAGATCGAAAGTATGAAAAATTCAGAAAAGGTTCGCGTAAGTTAAAGGACCTCTGTCTCTACTATAAGGTCTCGACCGGAGAACTCCACCAAGCCCTTGACGACTCTATTGCGACGTTACTTCTGACAAAGCAAATCATTTTGAAATATCCTGAAATCTCAGAGTTTACGATTGAAAATCTCTTCGAAATGCAGCAGCAGTGGCATCATGAATGGGCAATTGACTTTGACAAGTGGAAACAATCTAAAGGATACGAAGGTCTTACAAAATACGACTTCAAGTGGCCAGTAGCACTTTAGGAATTGCACCAGATTTCCTGTAGCAACATCACCTAATATGTAGTATTAATGAACTCCAATTCTGATCACTTTGGCCAACCCGTTTCGCTTCCGTCTCTTAAGGGCCAACCACCACATCTCGAGTGGCCAACAATTGAGTGGCCCGTGGGAACTCGTGATTTTAGTGCCAAAACTGAAACACTTATTGAGGAACTTTTTGTAGATAGTAGTTCATATGGAGAAACCTACTCACTCGTCGTGATCAAAGATGGCGAACTAGTAGTTGAACGATACAGCGGTCAGCTACCCAGTTTTGATGAGAGAGGCGAAGTCGTAAGTGCAAGCACTCAATTACTTTCGTGGTCGATGGCTAAGTCCATGCTTCACGCTGTTGTTGGAATCTTAGTAAAAGATGAATTGATTAGTTTAACTGAGAACTGCTTGACAGAAATGTGGAAGGACCCAGATGACCCTCGATCACGAATCACACTAAAGGACCTACTCGAGATGAGGGATGGATTGGATTTCAGTGAAAACTACGTCGAAAGCGAAGCCTCTGATGTAATAGAAATGTTATTTGGTAAAGGGCAAAATGACGTGGCAAGATATGCCATGTCTAGACCATCTAAGTTTCTTCCCGGCGAACATTTCAATTACTCAAGTGGAACTTCAAATATAGTGTCGTCAATTGTTTCAGCAAAAATAGGCTATGGAAACCAGCTAGAGAAGTTCATAAATTCTCGCTTGCTGAGTCCAATTGGAGTAAAAAGTAGTCGACTCGGGTTTGACGAGAAGGGGACTTGGGTAGCTTCATCTTATGCTTATCTCAGGGCCCGAGATGCGGCAAAGTTTGGATACTTATATTTGCGAGGAGGAAACTGGAACGGCTTGCAAATTGTTCCGTCTTCCTGGGTTGACCAAGCTAGAACTCCACTTTCACTAGAGGAAGAATCGGGATGGCTTTACTCTAAACACTGGTGGTGCGCTAATGACAGGTTTGGAACTTTTTTTGCAAGTGGATATGAGGGTCAATTTATATTTGTGGTACCTGCACTCGACATGATCATTGTTCGTTTCGGCCGAACAACAAAGGAAAAGTCAGAGAATTTGATTAACTGGAGAGATCGCCTATTAGCCTGCGTTAGCGAAATGGGGTAGGGCTAGATTTCGCAATTAATCACACAACTTCGCCCAAGCTTTACACATTTGTCATTTTTCCAGCTTAATGCTAGTTTATCAATGGTGTCATTAGAAGCAATTAGAGAACGCGTAACCTAGTAATAAGTGACTACGGCGTTTCAAGACAGTAATCCGATAGCTTCCGAATCGGCGCCAGCGAAAGTCCCCGAGAAAATGAGATCTCGGCTTTTTGCCGCGCTCTTTAGTACTACTTCATTGATCACTCTCATTTTTGGAGCAGTTGCTTATATTCCGCAACTTTTAACCCACCCTGGTTGGATTTCAGTAGATACCAAACAGTACTTGTATACAAATCCGGGACAGTATACACAAAGAGTTGCTTCAATTTGGATGCCCAATACTGACCTTGGATCAGTAACTCACCAAAACATTGGGTACCTGTTCCCAATGGGGCCATGGTATAGCGTATTCGCACATTTCGATGTTCCTGTTTGGGTTGCTCAAAGGTTGTGGGTCGGTACTTTGTTATTAGGCGCAGCTACTGGAATTGCCTATCTCTGCAGAACACTTAACTTAAGTTCTCAGGCCTCACTCGCCGCTGGCCTAGTGTTTATGTTGTCACCGTATGTTCTACAGTATGTAGAGTTTGCCTCGGCACTGCTGGCTCCATGGGCAGGACTGGGCTGGATGCTTGGCCTGACAATAAAAGCCGCTAGAAATGGCGGATGGAAGTATGTTGGCGGCTTTGGCATTACACTTGCCTTGACTAGTTCGATAAATGCAACAGCCCTTATATATATAGGTTTTGCTCCGGTACTTTGGCTATTTTTCGCACTTTTTACAAAGGAAATTCGGTTTTCAAGATTCATATCCACGTTTATTAAAATTGGTGTAGCTTCCATCGCAGTTTCGCTTTGGTGGATAGCAGGCCTTTGGGCGGAGGCTAAGTACGGCTTAAATATATTGAAATACACCGAAACCGAGCAGGCTATAGCATCCACTTCGTCTGCAGCAGAGTCACTGCGTGGTTTAGGTTATTGGTACTTTTATAGTTCGGACTCTTATGGTTCGATTCTCCCTGCCTCCATACCCTATCAAAGTTGGACCTGGCTGGTTGGTTTGTCTTTTGGAATTCCATCACTTGGGTTTATATCTGCAGCAATTATTCGATGGAGGTCACGGAACTACTTTATCCTTTTAATACTCGTGGGCACAATCCTAAGCGTTGGAGCCCACCCTTATGGGAGTTCTACTCCTTTTGGAACCCTATTTAGCCGCTTCATAGCCTCGAGCGAAGCTGGACTCGCACTTCGATCCACTGATCGAGCTACACCTCTCATAGTATTGGGAATAGCATTGCTACTTGGTGGAGGTGTAGATGCAGTTTCTAGAAAATGGAAGTTTCTAGGAGTAGCTGTTGCCGCAGTTATCTCAGGTGCAGCCATAGCTAATCAACCTGCGCTTTTCAATGGTCAGTATGTACCAGCAGTAGCTGCGAGAAATGCCATTCCAAATTACTGGTATCAAGCTGCAAACTACCTGTCGTCAAAGGGTACCTCTACACGAGTCTTGCAACTTCCGGGTCAGGATTTTGAGACTTACCGATTTGGTACTACGACTGACCCGATATTACCGGGCCTAACAAATAGACCGGTGGTTGAGCGAAGACAAGTGCCTATGGGCTCGACTGCTTCGGTTGACTTATTGGATGCCTTTGATAATACCGTCCAGTTGTCTACCTTAAATCCCAGAGGTGTCTCCGCTGTTGCGAGACTTATGAGCGCGGGCGATATTTTGATTACATCTGACGTTGCATATGAGCACTATAACCTTCCACCACCAAAAAACATAATGTCCTGGTTTACTCCCACTCCACAGGGACTTGGCAGTCCAATTGGATTCGGAAAACCGGTTCCAAACTACCCGACCCATGGTTTGCCCCTATGGAACGAGCAGACTCTTTCTCTTCCTGATTCGACACCTTGGCCAAACCCTTTGACTGATTTTCCGGTTCCAAATGCCAGGCCTATAGTCAGGTTGGAGTCACCTAGTGCGCCGGTAATAATTGATGGGGGAGGATCTGGAATTGTAGCTGCAGCTAACTCTGGCCTCCTCGATGGGAATCCGACAATTCTCTACAGTGGGAGTTACGCCGGGTCGCCTTCCAAATTGCAAAGTGTCGTTACTCCAGGATCGACACTTGTAGTAACTGACACAAATAGGAGGGAACTTAGAGAGTGGGGCACAATACGAGATTCGACTGGATATACCCAAACTGCAACTGAACCATTAACGAGCACTAATCCTTCATATGCAGCACTAGAGCTTTTCCCGTCAACCGGTACTGCTACTGAAACGGTTGCCCTACAAAAGGGTGTCAAACTAATCACGGCTTCCTCATATGGAAATCCGATCGGACTTACACCGGAGGATCAACCTGCAAATGCAGTAGACGGCAATCCAGATACTCTTTGGTTAACTGGTGGCTTCATCAACCCAATTGGTCAATGGTTGAAAATCCAATTTGACTCCCCTGTGACAACTGGTACGATCAATATTCAACAACCGCTCTTTGTTTTGCCAGACAGATGGATTGACCGGGTAAAATTAACTTTTGACAACAAATCCTCCGTAGTGGCTTCACTAGGAGCTTCCTCCTTAACACGATTGGGCCAAACCATCACGTTTCCCACAAGAACATTTTCCACAGTCACAATTACAATCACCGGTTTACATAATGTAGTACCTAATCCAATCGGAGTTATCGGATTTGCTGAAGTTGGGATAGCTGGCAAAACGGTTACCGTGGTGGCTCGGCCTCCCACAGATCTGTTAACAAGCCTAGGGACCTCATCTCAATCGCATAGATTGCTTCTTATTTACTCCCGCCAGAGAACTAGCAATTTCCCCCCAAGGACTAGTCCAGAGATAAACATGAACCGCGAAGTATCTCTGCCGACAACTAGGACTTTTTCAATTTCGGGTAACGCTACTCTGTCCTCTGAGTTGCCAGACCAAACTATTGACATACTTACAGGTAGATCTCCTAACCCGCCAGGAGTCCAACCTGTTGCGAGATCTATAGGAAGACTTCCCGGAGATCCTGGAGCAGATGCAGCAGCTGCATTTGATGGCAATCCCAATACTGCGTGGGAACCTGGACTTGGGATAGGCGGACAGCTAGGCGCTTGGATCGAAGTCGATACACCGACACCAGTGACAATGGACCAGGTACAGTTGCAGATTCTTGCCGATGGTCATCACTCAATTCCCGAATCTGTAACTATCTCAACCGAGCAGGGAATACGAACAATCTTGTTGCCCAAAAATCTTCCTGGAAGTGTAAGTGGAAATGATTTGGTTTTAAATTTATCCTTTGCTCCACTTTCCGGAAGAGAAATAAGATTAACCATTCAATCAATCAGACCAGCTACCACTCCGGACTACTACACTCTAGATCCGGTAGTGCTTCCTGTGGGGATCATAGATTTTGCAATCCCAGGTGTCAATATCCCAACCTTGCCGGTCCAGATGCCAAATGTCTGCCGACCAGATCTACTTACTATAGATGGCTCTCCTGTTTGGGTCAAGATTACTGGAACAACACAAGATGCACTATCTGGAAGAAACTTAGGGGTTGTCGGATGCGGGCCAGACGCTAATGGAATAACCATTTCCAAAGGCAGCCATTTACTTGAAACATCCATTGGCAAAGACTTTGGTTTTGACATTAACGAATTAGTTTTGGATTCAGCTCCCGGTGGGACTTCCGAACCTTTAGCAAGCGACGGTTACGTGCAAAGCGCACCTAGCCCCACGCTATCATCTCACATTACGATACTTTCGGAAAATGCTACTAATGTAATGGTTTCGGTCCAAACCACTGGAAGCCCGGTTTGGCTAGTCCTAGGGGAAAGTCAAGATTCAGGTTGGCAAGCCTTTGGCACAATTGATGGGAAGTTATATTCAAAACTAAACGGCGCGAAGTCAAGCTTGATTGATGCATATGCAAATGGATGGCTTATAAACCCACCACCTGGAGTCCACACTTTAGATATCACTCTAACTTTTACTCCACAACATGTAATCAATGTGTCACTTATTACTTCTGCTAGCGCAATAGGATTATGCGCCATATTTGCCTTCATCCCTTTAAGACGAAGATCGAAGGCAAGTAAAAAAAGAAAGCACAGCAAGTCGAGATTCAAATGGACAAGTGGGTTAGTGGTTGAAAATGGAAATGTTGAAGGAACATTTTCAAAGTCTGTTCCCAAGCTGCAACTGCCTCTATTTGGCTACAACTATAGGACATCGCTTTTTGTGGCCATACCGGTATCTCTTCTAACTGGAAGCGTTGCTGGCTTTTTTTACCTTCCGGCACTGGGAGTGGTTGTGGCCTTTGCTACTTTCTTGGTAATGGAGGTCAAATGGCTTCGTTGGATTACCAATATTGGATCCGTAGCATTTATTATCGCGGCGGGCGCATCTATTACGTACACGCAAGCAACACATCCACATACTGTAGGTGCAGGTTGGCCCAACACATTTAACTCACAGGCCAATTGGGTTTGGATTGGAATACTTCTACTTTTCGCAGACGGAATTGCTACAGCCACTCGACGAGAAAAACCCAGGAAACAAAGTGAACCTACAACAATTTCCGAAGTGGATTAGTAGGAAAAAGTCGGCTAACGATACTTCTAAGCTGGGGCTTCAACTTTCAGTGGGGTTTCTCTGGGGTCAACCAAAGAATCAAACAGGTCGGTGATTAGGTCATTTTTTATGCTTGTGTACTCGGGATCGGACCACAGATTTTCAAACTGGTGTGGATCCCGCTCGACGTTATAAAGTTCACCTTCGGTGCCATCGTAGTGAATTCCACATTTACTCATAACATTATCCCCCCAAAGTTCTTCTAGCCCGTTAGGAACTCCGTCGGTGCTCTCCAGATACTTGGTCAGTAGCCAACCATCACGAAAAATGGTTCTCATATGCATTCCAAAGCCTGGGAATTGGCTGTCCCATTCGCAGAGTGCGCGTTCACGGCCAACTCCATTTTCAATTGGCAATTCAATTCCTTGTGCCCACTCCGGTATTTCAAGTTCAGCGATTTTACAGAAAGTTGGAACTAAGTCAATCTGCTCGACTGGATTGTTTATCACCGCCGGTGCAATTCCAGCTACTGGAGCGGGCTTCCAAATGAAGGGAAGCCTCATTAGCGAATCAACGTGGAAAGGACCTTTAAATATGAATCCATAGTCGCCTTGTAATTCTCCGTGATCGGTGGTGAAAAATATATCGGTATTTTCATACTGTCCGAGCTCTTTTATTTTTTTAATGACTTTTCCACATGCTTCGTCAATTAATTCATTCATTACATGGACTTTGGCATTTATCTCAAGTATTTGATCTCGGTTCAGCGACCCTGGACAGAATCCGCCAGGACCACCTTCTTGGTTAAACCACTTCCCCTCATACCAAGCGAGCCAGTGAGCAGGTTTGTCGCCTAGAACTTTACGAATATTTTCATCTGAGCCTGGGTGGCCTGGTGGAAGATCGAGATCTCTCCAATTAATCCTATTTAGTTCGCTTTTTGGTGGATCCCACGGATGGTGAGGATCTGGGAAGCTCATCCAGCAGAACCAGTTTTTATCACTACTTAGCGAATCCAACCAGTTAACAGTCATATCTGCAACCCAGTCAGTGTGATACCACTCACGTGGAATGGGATTGTTCTTTGTTTCTGGAGCCCCAGTATCTCCTCCCGGTATTCCTCCAAGTAGATCAGCAAAGCTATGCATGTGTTCGGGATGATTCTCTCTTAGCCATCTCCCATATTGACTTATTGGAAACTCATTCCACGCAGCTGCATGCATTGCTTGTATTGAATAATGGAATCCCCGAAAACTTCCGGTGTCCATTTTCCTCGAGCGAATTGACTCTTGGTAAATTCCCTTTATATCCATTCCGGGCTCAAAGTGCGCCTTCCCGATCAATGCAGTTGCGTAGCCACCTTTTTCAGACAAATACTTTGCAATAGATGGTGCATCAAGCGGAAGTGGAATTCCATTGGCAATAACTCCATGGGTTCTTGGATATTGGCCAGTGAGCATGGAAGATCTAGCCGGCATACAAACGGTATTTTGGTTATAGGCTCTCTTGTAGTTGATGCCTTGTGCTGCTAAGAGATCGATATTTGATGTATTAGCAATCTCGTTTCCGTTACAGCCAATTGAGTCAAATCTCTGCTGATCGGTAGTGATAAAAAGTATGTTCCTTTTCATATGTGAGCCTCCATATGGCTCAATATTAAACTAATTTCACTACAAGCGCAATTAGTTGAATTAAAAATGCGACCCCCTTTGTGTAGTTTTTGGGACCTCCTTGAGAATGCGAACTTTCAACCGCCAACCCAGGACAAACCGGACTCGTTAATCTCTCATCCTATGCTTAGCCATAGTATCCATTCAGATCTATTATTAAATCAACTGGCGCTTGTCCTCCGTTGTATATCGTGATCGTTCCATTAGGGTT
>JABEUL010000142.1 GCA_013044465.1 Acidimicrobiales bacterium | reverse complement strand
GCCTTGGATATAGCACATCTATCAGTTATATCTACCGATTCATCAGGAGCAACAACAATATCTCCAAATGACTCCAGGTGCTTGCAAAGCCAGTGACCCACAAAACCGTGGCCTCCCGTCAAATAAGCTCGCATTGCTATACCTTATCCAACAATGGAAAGAATATTTTACGCAAGTCTCTCATAAATTTCTGCGTGGAGCTTGGCGGATTCGTGCCAACTGGATTTCCTGGCCAAATCAAGTCCCATTTGCTCTCTAGTGTTAATGACGACTTCTTCATTGCTAGAACCAGAGTAGTTCCTCAGATCGCTTAGTGCCGAATTTAAAGCTTCTTCCAAGCTCTCAGGTAGTCCAGGTTCACATAAGTAAGCCACTCCCTTAGAGAGCTCGGCCATAACTGTGTCTTGAGTAGTTATAATTTTTGAACCACAAGCCATAGCTTCTAGAACGGGAAGGCCAAATCCTTCTACCTGAGACGGATATACCACCGCTAGTGATTTTCTTAAAAGTGAAGGAACCACTCTATCTTTCACCCAACCCAATCTGAGGATTCTGGACCCGTTAGGAGATTCCTTGATAGCGGTTTCGACTTCTTCTGTCTTCCACCCACTTTTACCTGCCAATACCAGATTAGTTTCTTGGTGGACAAGTTTGTCCTTGATCAATAGGTCAAATGCCCTCACAAGTACATCTACTCGCTTCCGCCCTTCAATTGTTCCTAAATAGAGTATGAAATCATCTCCCGGCAGAAGCTCATCGATTATTTTTTGATCTTGTCCATCGAAATCTTCGTTTGGCTTAAATCGATCAGTGTCAACTCCATGGGGAATTACGCAAACTTCGCCTTTCGGATTAAATAACTCGATAAGGCGATTTTTAGTCTGTTGACTGACGCAAATAATGACATCAGCTCTATTGCACGCATCGGTAATCGCTTTTTTAAAAAACACCACCTTTGACTTGGCATGGTATTGGGGGAAATCAAAAAATGTTAAGTCATGAATCGTCGAAATCAGCGAGATCTTTGAAGTGGAGGGAAGGGTATAGTGAGGGCCATGATGGACCTTTATTCCACGTCTTTCTAACTGTGTCCCAAGACTAAAACGTTCGTAGACTAACCGCATGGCTCTATTTTTAGGAACCAAGTCTTGAACTTGATAGCAACCTTTAACTAATTCACTCCATCTTTTTGTGTCGCCTTGGCGAGAGATTAGGACAATTCTCATGTCAGCCGAAACTTCAGGAAGATTTTTTAATAATTCAATTACATATCTCCCCGCACCTACTGGCTCGCTTGGAATTGCCGAAACATCTATGGAGACCGATGCCCCCTTAGAATCCGCAGTATCTCGGCTCAAGTCGCAACACCATGAGATCTAAGTAGATCCTCAAGGGCCGTCTTAGAGTGACGTTCACCTACTTCTAGGTGCTTTATCACTAGTACACAGGGAAGATAAAAGGTTCCACCTTCGAATTTTCGCTCTCGTGAAGCCCCAACAGCAACGCTCCAAGGCGGTACTACCCCTCTGGAAATTTCTTCGCCACTTTTTGCATCAATAACGGGAATCGAGGGATTTAAAATTACCCCGGCGCCCACTACAGCACCTTTACACACTCTGGCCCCTTCTACAATCATTGCCCTAGAACCTATATATGCGTCATCTTCAATTATCACAGGTGCTGCCTGGGGTGGTTCTAAAACCCCGCCGATTCCAACTCCACCACTTAAATGAACCCGAGCACCGATTTGGGCACACGACCCTACAGTGGCCCAAGTGTCAACCATGGTCCCCTCCCCCACGTAAGCGCCAATATTGACATAACTGGGCATCAAAACTACCCCAGGCGCCAGATATGATCCAAACCGGGCCGAAGCCCCAGGCACCACTCTCACCTTAGACGCCTCATAATTTGATTTTAACTTAAGGCGATCAGCATATTCAAAGGGTCCAACTTCTAAAGTCTGCATTTCGTTGACCCTAAACCAAAGCAAAATAGCTTTCTTGATCCATTCATTAACTTCAACTTGGTCAGTATCTGGATTAACTTGAGCTACCCTGATTAAACCACAATCGAGCCCAGAGATAATTTTTTCAATCAAAGGTCTATCTCTAATTACATCAAGATCTTCTCTATTTTCAAAAAGTTCTTCAACTGCGCCTTTTTGCGACATTAACTCCCAAGCGCCATTATTCACGTCAATTTCTGAGTTTCCCATGATGACAGGTTAATTCACTTTCTACAAAAGGTTTAAACAACGAATTTGGATATCTTCTCGGCAACTATTGCAATCTCTTGGGTAGGTTGAACAAGAGCTATCCTGAGAAACGATTCTCCCGTTTGGCCATAAAGGTCACCAGGGGCAACAATTACTCCGAAGTTATTGGCAAGCCATCTTGTCCAGGCCCAACTTAAGGGTTCCGCGCTTTTATCTCCAGGTGGCATTTCGTTGATCTCGGCCCAGAGATAAAACCCTCCATCTGGAAGACTTACTTTAAGTCCAATATTGGTCAAAGCCTCACTAAAAATACTCAACCGCTCCAGGTATCTCTCTCTTTGAAGCTTTACATGATCATCGTCGTACAGTGCGGCACTCGCTGCGTGTAAAAGTGGCCCAGCAACCATTGCTCCAGCGTGCTTTCTAATCTCTGTCAGATAATACACAAGCTCAGGATCACCACAATATGATCCCACTCGAATGCCGGCCGCATTTGATCTCTTGGATAGCGAATGCAAGGCAAGTATGTTTGTTTTGGAGTATTTAAGGATTGTCTCTGGTGCCCGTAGCCAGTTGTACTCCATATAGCACTCATCACTAATTACGGGAACACCTCTCAGATTCGCCCACTTAGCTACCCTTTCGAGATCTTCTAAATGTCCTGTGGGGTTGGCTGGCGAATTAATCCAAAGGCAGAGTAAACTGTCAATGCCATCTAAATAATCAAGGTCAATGCCAAAATCGGTTTCGGCTAACCCGACGTAATCACACCCGGCCAATTTGGCGCCCATTTCATATGTTGGATATGCAAGTTTGGGTCCAGCTACAACATTTTTCGCAGGATTAACTAGTTTCAAATAATGGGGAAGCGAAGCAACAAACTCTTTAGTTCCAACACAAGCCGAGATGTCACTTGTTTCAATGTCGACTCCACAAGTTCGATTAAGCCACTTTGAGACCGACAAAAGATATTCAGGTGTTCCTTTGGATGGCGGGTATCCATTTACAGAACTTGTCGAGGAACTCATTTCTTGCAGCAGTATTGGTGG
>JABEUL010000141.1 GCA_013044465.1 Acidimicrobiales bacterium | reverse complement strand
CTTTTTTAGGAGCTCCATTTGAAGGTTAGGTTTATCTGAAAGAGTCAATTTCTTTAGGAAATCATCTGACAATATGGATAGTTCTGGCCTTTCGATTCCAGCTTCGGCGTAAATGTCCACAATGGAATCACCAGAAACTGCTTCAGATACCAGTTGAGCAATTGCGGTATCTAGTTCGTCACTGCCACCTCTCCCAGAGCCGTCGGGACTACCATGCCTTTCGAGTTTTAGAATATAGCTTCTGATGTCAGTAAAGAATTTGACATCATTTCGGATGGCAAGTGCCTCGCTACTCGCCCCAGCTAATGCGAAGCTCTTAATAAGTGCTAGCACTTGATCTAGAAATCTTGCCTTCCGGTCAAGGTCAGCTAAAATGTAGTCGACAGAAGATTGGAGTTGGAGTAGTTGCTTATCAGCACTTAACCTCGGATCCGAGCTCCACTCGTGGTCATGGAGAATTCCACAGATTATGTCGTGCTTTTCTAGCATGACCTCTATCATTTGCCCAATCGGGATGCCTGCTTGATTTCTATCTGACGGTGAGTAATCTACTAAAGCTTCTCTAATATTTTGGGCAATTCCTATGTAGTCAACTATCAGTCCACCTGGTTTATCTCGAAAAGTCCGGTTTACTCGGGCGATGGCCTGCATCAGGCTGTGACTTTGCATTGGCTTGTCTACATACATAGTGTTCATTGAAGGAGAATCAAAGCCAGTCAGCCACATGTCTCTAACGATGACTAGTTCTAGTGGATCTTCAGGGTTTTTGGCACGGGTCTTGACAGATCTAAGTACGTCTTTCGGATATAGATGGGGTTGAAACTCCTGTGGATCGGCAGCTGATCCCGTCATAACAACTTTGATTCGACCTGCTAGTGGATCATCTGAGTGCCAACTGGGTCGAAGCTGAACTATTTTCTCGTAGAGTCTCACACATATTCTTCGACTCATGCATACGATCATTGCCTTGCCAAAAAGGTTTTCCTTCCGTTTTTCCCAGTGATCAATAATGTCAGCAGCTATTAGATCGAGCCTTTCCTCAGCGCCAACAATTGCTTCTAGCCGAGCCCACTTGCTTTTTGCACGTTCCGTTTCTGATTTTTCCTGACCTTCAGATATTCGATCGATTTCATCGTCAAGTCCCTTCTTAACTTTTTCTGGAAGCTCAACTTTTGCCAATCTTGATTCGTAATATATCCTTACGGTTGCACCATCTTCAACTGCTCGTGTTAAGTCATAAATATCAATGTAATCTCCAAATATTTGTCTGGTAGATCTATCGGCTGATTCAATTGGAGTTCCAGTAAAGCCGATATAGGTGGCATTGGGAAGAGCATCTCTTAAATGTCTCGCATAACCGTCTAAGAAGTCATACTGACTTCGGTGGGCTTCGTCTGCAATAACTACTACGTTTCGTCGACTTGAGAGTTCGGGATGTGGATCACTTTTTACATCTGGTGCAAATTTTTGAATAGTAGTAAATATTATTCCACCCGAGGAGCGGGTAAGCATTTCTCGAAGGTCAGCTCTCGATGTTGCTTGTTGTGGAGTCTCTGGAAGTATCTTGGCTGGAGCAAAGACCTCATCAAATAATTGATCGTCAAGATCGTTTCTATCAGTTAGTATCACAAGGGTTGGATTTTGCATCTTTAGCGAGCGCATCATCTTATTCGAGTAACAAAGCATTTCAAAACTCTTGCCTGAGCCTTGTGTATGCCAGACAACTCCACCTCGCCTGTCTCCATTCTCACCCGATGCTTCAATCGTCGATTCAACTGCTTCATTTACAGCCCAATACTGATGATATTTGGCAACCCTCTTTACAAGTCCTGCCTGCTCATCTGAATGGACTATAAAATTACGCAAGAGATCAAGAAAACGAACAGGTTCGAATACACCTCGGATCATAACTTCTAACTGTGGCATATCTGTTGCTATTTCCTTGCCGTCAATAGTTTTCCAAGGTGCGAAGTGCTCAAAGCCTGCCGAAAACGAGCTCATTACCGAACCTAATCCGTCAGATGCAATACAGACGGCGTTAAAGGAAAATAATGTTGGAATGTCATTTCGGTACGTTTGAATCTGATTCCAGGCACCCTTGATAGTTGCACTCTCATCACCTGGATTTTTAAGTTCTATTAATCCGACTGGAATACCATTTACATATATGATGACATCTGGTCTCCTATTCTTACCAGATTCAATAACTGTCAGTTGATTTACTACTAAGTAATCGTTCTTCTCTGGGTTCTCAAAGTCGATAATCCAGGCAAGGTCATGTTTTATATCCCCAGTATCATCACGGAATTCAATTGGCACACCTTCAGATAGGAGCTTGTGAACTCTTAAGTTTTCCGCCATTGGGTTTTGAGACTCGGCCCTTAGGACACGAGAGATAACTTCATCAATAGCTGATTTGGGAAGGTCTGGATTAATATCTTCGACTGCTTGGCGAAGCCTGGCGACTAAAACGACATCATGCCAATCTTCACGTTCTTGAGCATTTCCTCCAGGACCTATCTCAGGACCAAAGCACGTTTGATAACCGATTGAGGCGAAGTAGCCTAGACAAGCTTCTTCAATCACTCCTTCGGATATATTGGTCATGCTACTGTTTCCAGCTTGTCTAGAAGTGATTTTGGATCAGGAAATCGAAACTCTCCGGAAATTAGTTTAGGAAGAAGCAAATCACGCAGGTTGATTAGGCAGTCTTCTTCCCTGGAGTTAGATTCAACTTGTCTTAAGGCAGAAGTTGCGAACTCAGTGAAAATCTCAACAATTTGGCGAGGAGGTAAACAAAATTTGAAGGTTGGAAGTGCGAACTTGCTTAAGTGAAGAACTGTAGTGCCAGAAGAGTGGGCATACATATGTGCTGTAAATGATTCCGTTAATGCAAGATAGTAGAGGTACTCAGTGGAGAGAAATGTGTCGTTAGGTCGAACAATTAATGCATCGAGCGAGGCAACAAGAGTCTCATAGATCGATGTCCCCCGCACTATAGCTGGCTTTCCCACCACTTCTGCTGCTTGCGTAACATCTGTGCATGCAATCACTAGTTCGCCCGGGATAACTTCTTGCTGTAGTTTGAATGGTCCTACAAATGACTTAAGTCCGTCGGAACGGTAGCCGCCGCCTCTTTCAAAAGATTTTAAGGTAACCATTGCAGTCTTGGAGAACGAAATGAGTTCACTGCTTCGGTAGGAGCGACCCTTTGTTGTTACTATATGGTCTTTTAGCTCTTGAACTACCCACCCCTTCGGTATCTCGCCGAGCTCTGAATCTTCAAACGAATCTGGAAATAAATCAGCAATATGAGCAGGTAGTCCAGTGTCTCGTCCTTCTGCTTTAGCGTGTACAGGGTCAAAGTCAACAAACCATGATTTGAACTGCGCTCTTGCCATTTCTTCAAGTGTTTCACTCATCCTACGGTTAAGTTCGATCTTGTCGTCAAGTGCACCCAGAACTGAAGATATGGCTTTTTGCTCGGAAAGGCTTGGAAGAGACAACTTAAGTTTGCGGAAATCATCTCTTCGGACGAAATCTCTTGCTGCACCCGAAGCCCATCCAAGAATGGATTTTGAAGTATGGCTAAATGAGTAATAGAGGTATCTTGGGTTAACTTTATTTTCTTTAGCTCTGATAACCCACATATTTTGATTGAGTAATGCTGGCAAATCAGATGGTCGTATGAAACCTACTTTACCTAGAGTCGCTCCAACCATGACGAAGAGTGTGTCCGATGCCTGGAGCGCAAAGGATTTGTATTCATTCGCCTTCTCTTCATCTATGAAGACAGCCCCTTCTCTATTGATCTGACCGCGAGCTCCAATATTTACTGTACGTAAAATGACATGTCCATACGGAGTATAATCCTTACTCTTGAATGCGTAGCCGCCCTTAAGATCTGCTACCTCATCAAGGGAAAATGCGTTCCAGCCGCTTATCATATTTTCACGATACATTTCCAGTGTTGAGAATTTTGTTGATGGGACATGTACACCCATACCTGTAAATTAACTCACCTTTTCTTAATACATGACTTTGATCGGTAAATTTATTATTTAATTCCCTTGGCCAACTATTCATAACCGAGCTCCCTTAAGCTGATCTCAATTTTCGCATCGAGCTTCTTTGCTTCAACCTGCTGGTCATGAAATAAAGAAACCAAGCGCTTCATTTTCTGATCAAATGCTTCACCATCTTCTTCAACATCTTCAGCACCGACATATCTGCCAGGAGTTAAAACATGTTCATGATTGCTGATTTCATTTAATGTGGCGCTTTTGCAGAATCCCGGCATGTCTGAGTATTCGCCAGCTTTAGGTTCTCCTCGCCAAGCATGGTAAGTATTTGATACCTTTTGGATGTCCTCATCGGTGAGTTCTTTTTGGGCTCTTCCAATCATGGTTCCTAGCTTGCGACCATCAATAAAGAGGACCTCACCTCTACGATCTCTCTTGCCACCGTTCTTTTTGTTTTTGGCTAAAAACCAAAGACAAACTGGAATCTGAGTTGTGTAAAACAATTGGCCAGGAAGTGCCACCATGCAATCTACAAGGTCAGCTTCAATTATTTTCCTTCTAATTTCACCTTCACCTGATTGATTAGTTGTCATTGAACCGTTAGCTAATACAAACCCAGCCGTGCCAGATGGAGCTAGATGATGGATCATGTGCTCAACCCAGGCAAAGTTTGCATTTGTGGGTGGGGGAGTTCCGTAGCGCCATCGCTGGTCGTCTTTTAGATGCTCACCACCCCAGTCACTTACATTAAATGGTGGATTTGCAAGGATGAAATTAGCTCTTAGATCTGGGTGTCTGTCATTCGAGAAAGTGTCGGCAGAACCATCAGATAAGTTAGCCTCCACACCACGTAGGGCTAAGTTCATTTTACAGAGTCGCCAGGTAGTGGCTACAAATTCTTGTCCATATATTGAAATATCGTTCCTCTGCCCACCATGAGCTTTGACAAAATCAGCTGACTGAACAAACATTCCACCTGATCCACAACATGGGTCATAAACACGCCCTTTGAAAGGTTCGAGCATTTCAACCAGGAGTTTGACGACGCTCCGTGGTGTATAGAACTCGCCAGCACCCCTCCCCTCGGCCGAAGCGAATCGACCCAAAAAATACTCGTAAACACGCCCAAGGACATCATCCGTTCCATGGTCAACGCTTGTAAATCCAATGTTTCCCAACATGTCAACGAGCTCTCCAAGTTTCCGTTTGTCAATTTCAGCTCTGGCATAGGTTTTAGGGAGAACACCTCGTAATTTTGGATTTTCCTTCTCTATTGCATCCATGGCTTTATCAATAAGGACTCCAATATTGGCCTGCTTGGCATTTGATATGAGGAATTCCCAACGGGCAGGAGGCGGTACCCAGAAAATATTTTCAGCGCTGTACTCATCACGGGATTCAAGAATCTTAGCCCGTCGGCCCTCATTCTTGATGTACTCAGTCGAATTTGGATCTGATACAAGGCGTTCTAGTTCTTTCCGCCTGGTTCCAAATGCGTCGGTAACGTACTTTAAAAAGACAAGCCCCAAAACTACATGTTTATACTCGGCAGCCTCCAAGTTACCCCGGAGCTTGTCAGCTGCCTCCCAAAGGCTTGCTTCGAGGGATTTAGTCTTGGTATTTTTTGTCGCCATAAGTTAGATTCCATTGTAGGACATAATGCATTTTAATTTAAGTTTTAGCTGGTAATACCACATGTAAATTGCATTTATATTAATAAAAGTAGCCTGATATAGATGGCTCTCCTAACATATCCGTGGGTGCCCTGACCTGCCTTTAGTACGAACAACGCCATCTCAAGCCTATATT
>JABEUL010000140.1 GCA_013044465.1 Acidimicrobiales bacterium | reverse complement strand
TATTTATATTCCGCTATTGGGTGCACACCAAAGCGCAAATGCCGCAATAGCTCTAGCTGCAAGTGAAGCGTTCTTAGGTTTACAGATATCCAAAGAGGTTGCTCAAGAGGCTTTTTTCAATCTAACAGTTCCAGGAAGATTAGAAATAATTGCTCGGTCTCCAATGATAGTTGTTGACGGTGCGCACAATTTGGATGGTGCACATGTGTTGGGAAATGCTTTAGCTGAGGATTTAGCAATTCCTGAATCAATTGTTCTTGTTGTAGGAATGTTGGAAGGGCGATCCCCAGAGAGCATGCTTGAGGCACTTAATATTGAGGATCGAGTGAAGAAAGTAGTTGTGTGTGAGCCCAATTCACCTAGAGCGCAAAGTTCATCAACTTTGGCTAGCGCTGCTCGAAAAGTGTTTAAAACAAAAGAGGTTCTTGAGGAAAAAGATCCAGTTCAAGCATTTTTGAAAGCAAAAGAGCTAGCTCAAGATTCAGATTTAATTTTAGTAACAGGATCGCTATATGTTGTAGGAGATGTTGGATCGTCGGCTAATCTATCTTCATCATGAATAGAACACTTGTAATTGTAAAACCCGATGGAGTCGAGAGATCTTTAGTAGGTGAAATAATTTCCCGTTTTGAAAAAAAAGGCCTCAAAATTGTCGCCGGGAGGTTCGAGACCATTCCTAAGGAGTTAGCCGAGAAGCACTACTTTGAGCACGCTGGAAAGTCTTTTTACGATGAACTCGTCACTTTCATAACTCGTTCACCTGCTTTTGTTTGCGTGCTAGAGGGCCCTGAGGATACGTGGAAGGTAGTTAGAACAATGATGGGCCCAACTAATCCAATCGATGCTCAACCTGGGACTATTAGAGGTGACCTTGGTCTTGAAATCGGCGAGAATTTAGTCCACGGATCTGATTCCAATGAGTCGGCAGCAAGAGAAATAGAAGTATTTTTCCCTGGTATTTAGGCATATTTTGCCAAGTGAGATATTCTTAGGCTAAAACTGAGCTATATTTGGGTATGGTCGTGTCCCCTAGATCGGAGGGTTCGTGATGCGCGAATCATTTAATCCATTTCGAGGCCGTGATATGGCAGTCGACTTAGGAACTGCCAACACCTTGGTTTATGTCAGGGGTCGAGGGATAATTCTGAATGAGCCCTCGGTTGTTGCCATAAACACGAAAACAGGAAAACCCCTTGCTGTCGGCATGGAGGCTAAGAGGATGATCGGGCGTACCCCGAGTCATATTCAAGCTATTAGACCTCTAAAGGACGGCGTTATAGCTGATTTCGAAGTTTGCGAGCGGATGCTCCGATATTTCATTGGAAAAGTTCACAACAGACGTTGGGCAAAGCCCCAGATGGTAATTTGCGTGCCTTCTGGATGCACAGGTGTTGAAAAGCGAGCCGTTCTAGAGGCAGCAGAATATGCAGGAGCTAGGAAAGCGTCAATTATTGAAGAGCCTATGGCCGCGGCAATCGGAGCAGGATTACCCGTTCATGAGCCGACAGGCAATATGGTTGTCGACATTGGCGGAGGAACTACTGAAGTTGCTGTTATTTCACTTGGTGGAATTGTGGTTTCCCAATCAATAAGAGTTGGTGGCGACGAGTTAGATGAAGCCATTATTTCCTACATTAAGAAAGAGTATTCACTTGCCCTTGGAGAAAGAACTGCCGAGGAAATCAAGATTGCTCTTGGTTCAGCTTGCCGTTTGGAAGAAGAGTTGCAGGCAGAGATCAAAGGTCGTGACTTGGTCACTGGGTTGCCTAAGGTAGTGGTTACAACAACACAGGAGATTCGAAATGCAATTGATGAACCTGTAACTGCAATAGTGGATGCGGTTAAGGATACTCTTGATAAAACACCCCCTGAACTTGCCGCAGACATTATGGAACAAGGTATTGTTCTTACCGGTGGCGGTGCTTTACTCCACGGTCTCGACATTCGACTTCAGGCCGAAACTGGAATGCCCATATCAATTGCACAAGATCCACTTACCTGCGTAGCTATTGGCAGTGGACACGTACTAGAGGAACTTCCAAATCCGGATCAATTCCTTGAGACAATGTCACCTCGGTAAGCGGCTCTAATTCGAGGTGGTTGACAGCCGTCGAAAAAAGCGCAGGTCAGGACCGAGGTCCACCTTAACTTTAATGGTGCTAATTTCAGTAACTGTGATTACATTGGCTTATCGCGGGCCAGTCCAGAGATATGTTGCAAAAATTCAAAATGCGACAGCCGACGCACTATCGCCTCTTCAAAAAGATGTGTCGAGTGCGCTCTCGCCAGTTGGAAATATAATATCGGGATCGATTCATTATCGACAGGCACTCCAAGACAACCAGGAACTCCGCGATGAGATTGCGAAATTAAAGGCAGAACATTTAAGTGATGCCAATTTAGCGCAGCGACTTCAAGAGCTAAGCGCGTTAGAAAATATTCCATTTGTCGGTTCACTGCAAACCATTACAGCTCAAGTAGTAGATATTGGACCCTCAAATTTTGAATCTACAATGACACTCGATCAAGGAAGTCACAGTGGAGTGGCTGTTGGGATGCCCGTCGTATCCAATGACGGACTAGTTGGTCGAGTGATTTCGACTAGTGCATTCACCTCATCAGTTTTATTAATTAATGACCCTACAAGTAATATTGCAGTGGAAATAAATCATCCAATAAATACTTTGCCAACTACTACTTCCACAACAACTGCGTCATCTTCAACGACTACAACAATTTCATCCCCAAATCAAACCACCACTACAACTACCCCTTTACCTACAACCTCACTTGCCCCACCAACACTTGCAATCGCAAGCGGTGAGGGAAATGGCCATGACTTAGTCCTCTCGCTTGTTCCAAATGGGGTTGAAATTAAGCAAAATGACATTGTTACAACAGCGACACTCCAGGGTGGAATTTTCCCAGCTGGAATTCCGATTGGACTAGTGTCTAACGACTCACAAAAAGCTGCGGCACTTCAGCAATCAATCACAGTTAGGCCTTTGGCGAATCTTAATTCTATTGACTATGTGTCTGTAATTGAATGGCTTCCACCAACATGAAATCAATGAATCTGGCAAGCTCTTTTAAAATGGTTTTTGTATTACTGGTAGCTGTAATAATCCAAGACTGTTTTATTGATGTAATTAAAATCCAGAATGTTCATGGCGATATCTTCCCCTTAATAGTATTTTGTACAGCAGTAGTTGCAGGTTCAGAGCTAGGCATAATAATTGGATTTGTTGCAGGGCTAGGTGCAGACCTTTTGCAACCAACACCATTTGGAATTACTGCTTTGGTTTTAGTATTTCTGGGCTACGGTATAGGAGAAATCTTCAACTCTTCGAGTAAGTATTCATGGTTTGCACTTGGTGGTGGTCTTAGTTTGGCATGTGTGTTCAGCGAAGTTGTCTGGGCACTTCTAGGTGACCTTTTGGGCGTGTCTGACATTTTAAATGGAAGACTGATTTCAATTGTTGCAGTCACTGTTGCTATCAATCTCCTACTCTTAATTCCTTTTATGCGACTTATTTCATGGTCTTTAACTGGCACTTCATTTCCATGGGGTGGAACTAGAAGCAAGAGAAGAAGACCGGTAACGGTTGGGCTGGCTGAAAGATCTGATGCAAATGCCTAGGAGGAAATCGAGGAGAGGACTCTTTAGCAAAAAAGCTAAACATGTTGATTCGGAACGAATAGATTCGGTAGGCCCTCTTGCAATGGCCTCGGCTTCTGAACGAAATGAACCGAGTCAGGGCGCTTCTAGACTTGGTGCAAGAGTTGGAGTGCTCGGAATCATACTCTTTGCCACCTTTGGAGCCCTTTTTGCAAGGCTATGGTATGTCCAAATTTTAGCGGCGCCGACTTTTCAAAAAGCCGTAGTGGTCAACACTGTCC
>JABEUL010000139.1 GCA_013044465.1 Acidimicrobiales bacterium | reverse complement strand
TATTAAGTCAGGGTCAATGTCGGACCTAATTATTTTATGCACTTGACCCGATTTAATTTTTGCAACAAGCTTCTCGATTAGAAGTGCCTCTGATGGCAGCACCTCCAATCTGGCCGACGCCATCTCTTCTCCGCCCATAAGAACTCTTTTAGTCAGAGGATGTAATTCAATTAGATCCAATATCTTTTCAAAACTAAGATTCCAATCTTGAGAGAAGTCATCGAGTATCTCTTCGTCGATCTTGTTAAAGAGGCTGGCATTATCAAGGTTTAGTGCAGCGAAGAAGAGGTCTCGTTTATCTTCGAAGTAGGCGTAAATAGATGCCGGTTTGATGCCAACGTCCCTAGCGATCTCACTTAGGTTTGTTTGGTTAAAACCATCGCGTGCGAAGCGAATTGCCGCCTTTTCGATCAATGAAGTCCGAGTCCTGTCTCCTTTGGCCGTTTTTGGCAACATGGTCAAAAGCATAGCAGAAATCTAATAATCTATTGTTTTCATAGATTATTAGTTAATAGACCGTTTCTACTAGCTACTTTGATGCAACTAGCGTGAATACATGATTAGTTCACTTTTATTCAAGGAAAACATGTGACCAAATTCAATCGGCATCTGAAAGATTCTTCATATCCAAGAACAGCAGTTCTGATTGTGGGGGTCTTAGCCATGGAAATAGGTTTCATATTCTCTTATGTTGGTGGTCTCACCAAGCCTTATCCTCACCACGTTCCTTTTGGAATAGTTGGGCCAAGTGGTCTTGACACCCTTTTGGCGGCCAAAATTAAGTCGGCCGGTACCCAATTTGATCCGATCATAATTTCAAGTGAGAAAAAGGCCAATACTGCACTACTTTCAAATAATGTGGACGCATACGCATTGATCAAAGGAAGCTCAGTTAGCGTCATGGTTTCTGGAGCACCGTCACCGGCGGTTTCACTTGCAATACAGGAGGCAGTAAATCAACTAGTACATGAAACCGGTGTAAAAGCCCAAGTTCATGTTGTCAACGGGCTTCCTGATTCGGATCCAGAAGGGCTGGGACCATTTTATCTTGTGGTTGGCTGGGTTGTAGGTGGATACTTGGTGGCAAGTGCACTTGGTCTTGCCAGGGGGACTGAGCCTAGGCTAAAGCAAGCCTTGCTCAGATCAGCCGTCCTTTTAGTGTTTGCATTTTTTTCTGCAGTTTTTGGAATTTTGATGGTGAGAAATGGCCTTCATCTATTCCAGGGCAATGTTTTTGAACTCATTTTAATTGGGATTTTAGTGGTCTATTCAGTGGCAATAACTTCAAGTGCGCTTCAAGGTCTTGTGGGAGATCTTGGAATTGCTCTTTCTGTGATTCTCTTTGTAATTATTGGCAATCCCTCCTCTGGCGGACCATTCCCGAGGGCATTTCTAAGCGGGATATGGAGATATATCGGTTATTACATTCCAACTGGGGCTGGTTTGCAAGGGATTAGAAATATTGCATATTTCCAGGATGCCAACTTCTTGGGCCCAGTTTGGGTATTGCTTATATATGTGATAATTGCATTACCGGTTTTTCTTTTGGCTTCGGAACATCATGGCAAAAAGCTTGGAAGCGGAACAAGAAATCCATCGGTGGAAAAGAACTGAACTAAGGCAAGGGAAAATGAGATACTGGAGCGCGGATTGGCATCTAGGTCATCAAAATATTATTAAGTACTGTAGGCGACCATTTGGATCTGTGGGGGAGATGAATGACGCAATACTCTCTCAGTGCTATGAGACTTTGCTCCCAGACGATGAGCTTTGGATTCTTGGCGATGTGGCAATGGGTGATATTGGTGAGAATCTTGGACTAATCAAAAGTATCAATGCTCATCTAGTCTTAGTTGCGGGAAATCACGATCGATGTTTTGATACTTCTAGAGGTGACCACCAAAGATGGGTTGATAAATATATGGAAGTTGGTTTTTCCGAGATTCATGTAGGTGCCGTTGAAGTTGAAATTGGAGGAGTGAAGGCACTGGCTTGTCATTTTCCCTACTTCGGGGACAGCAGAGAGACGGATCGATTGACTCAATTTAGGCCCACAAATCTTGGACTACCGCTTCTCCACGGTCACGTTCATGAGAAATGGAGAGTAAGTGCAGGGCAAATTAACGTTGGCCTTGATGCCTGGAAAGGAAAGCTGGTTGAAGAAGAGACTTTGGCACAGCTACTGAGAGACAAAGTTCAGGACCTCGAAATCATCTCCTGGTGATATTTAGAAACTAGGTGAACCTCGCATTTTCCTGGTATTTAGGCAATAAAGAGCCAAATGGCGCTTGTAGGTGAAAAAACGGGGCAAGATATAGGTTGTGACTCCCCAAGATCCTAAATTGACCAGTGCTGAGCGTGAAGAGAAAAAGCGACTAGCTGAGTCCGAGAAAAGATCCGAACTTCTTGCCGGAGCAATTAGGGCAATTCGCAAACATGGACCGGAGGCATCTATGACTGAAATTGCCAGGGAAGCTGGATTTTCAAAGCCGGTTTTCTATGACTACTTCGGAGACAAGTCAGGACTTGCAGCTGCATTAACAGATCGATTACTGGGTAATCTTGAAATGACATTTGATGTTTTATTAGATGGAACTCATAGTGCCAGAGATGCCGTCCATTCAGCAATTGATATATTTGTATCCTTTGCTCTGAAAGAACCCCAGCTTTATCGATTCCTTGTAAGAGGTGCGACTAGCCCCAATGTCGTAGCAACTCTTCCATCTTTGATGCCTCCAATTGCTGAAGTAATTGTTCGTTATCTTGAAGAGCAGCTAAGTGAAGCAGGACGAGAAACCGATTCTGCTGAAACAATGGCGGTTGCGATACTTGGAATGGTATTTTCCACTACCGAGTGGTGGCTAAGTGTCAGACACTATGTACCTGACAACTATGTTGAACACCTTACTGATTTAGTATGCAGCGGTTTGGTGGGAGCAGGAATTTCATCGGCTTCTTAGTTGAAGCCTTGGTTTTAATTGAAGCCTACTTTTTTGAATCTTGAGTTTCGTTGTTGCTGAGTATGATTTAACAAGTTCAAAACTTCCACTAGTTCAGAGCTAAAAGAGTTGTTATACCAAAGTTGCAGATGGGGGTTTATCGCCGAGTGCTTCGTAAATAGCATTCGTGAGAGACCTCGATCTTGGATCTCCGTTGAGGCTCGCTTCCATGTAGTTCATTACGTAGCCAAATCCTATATTGTGCCTTGAATCAGCCCATGCATGACTCCCACCAGCCCCATCGTGGCCAAATGCATCTGGCCCGGCATAAAGGCTTGCTTGCGAGGGAAGCATGAAACCAAGTCCAAAAAGGGTGGGGAAAAAAAGCACCAAATCTGCTCCGGATGTTCTAGCTACGGTGGCCTTTTTCATCTGGTTTTCTGGGAGAAGCCTTATTCCGTCAACTTCTCCAACACATGAAGCATACATTTTTGCAAGTGATTTAGCATTAGTGATTCCATTGGCAGACGGGATCTCAGCTGCAAAGATTTGAGGATTGTTCCAAACTTCCATATTTTCCAAAGCCGGTGAAGGTGACTTTAATGCTTTCCCAGTCAAGGTATCTGGCCCCAAGACCATGTCGTAAAGTTTTCCTAATTCCTCATCTTCAGGACGCTTGATGGTAATTAATTTCGATACACGGCTCGTTAGTTCATTTGGAAGGCCGATATAAAAATCCAGTCCCAAAGGTTTCGCTACTTCATTTGCAAAGAACTGACCAAATGAAGGGGCTCCACTTGCCCTTCTTACCACTTCACCAACTAGCCATCCATATGTGATTGCATGGTAACCATGGGACTCGCCGGGAACCCATATTGGTTGTTGATCGGCAAGGGCCTCTACTACAGGATGCCATTCAATTACTTGGTCGAGATCGAGTTCCTTCTCGATGTAGGGGAGACCCGCTTGGTGGCACATAAGCATCCCAACCGTAATTGAATCTTTTCCATTGGATTTGAACTCAGGCCAGTATTTATAAACGTATTCGTCCGGATCAAGCTCGCCTCGTCCAATCAATATATTTGCAGCAAGTGCTGTTGCGCCTTTTGTGGTGGAAAAGACTAGTTGAAGAGTATCTTCGCTCCATTTTTCTCCTGTATCAATATTTGCAACCCCTCCATAGAGATCAACCACCAGTTGGCCATCCACATATATTGCACATGATGCTCCGACTTCACCTCTTGAGATAAAGTTTTCCTCAAAAACTTCAGCTACATTTTCAAAGCCAGGCTCCACATTTCCAAATACCTCAGCACCCACAGCTGCTCCTCTCGTCTATATATAGACTATTGCCCCGAGTGACCCTATTGCCACTCAACGCTACAGAGGCCAATATCAAGGCAAAATTCATCGGGGATATTTGATCTTGTAGTCAATTATCGTAAAAAGATGTGCTCAGATCGTGTCGAGAGATAGTCTCTTAAGCCTAAGTCAAAAGCTGAATTGGCAAATTGCTCCAAAAAGGCTGCGACGTAATTGTCTGGAGTGATAATTTTTAGGGAGGCTTTAAGTCAAAATTTAATTGCTAATTGGAGTATTTTGAGGAACAACCTGCAGTTAATCGGAAAATGAGAGTAGCTTAAGTAGTGACGGAGGTTCGTTGAGCGTAGTGGGTCCATCTAGTGCTAGAGACAAAATGCTTGAAGCAACTTATGGATGCATGGCACGCACAGGCATTTCAAAGTTAACCCTGGAAGATGCGGCCAAAGAAGCAGGGGTATCAAGGGCTACCCTCTATCGTTACTTCCCTGGGGGCCGTGATCAGTTGATCGCAGACGTTATTGCCTGGGCGGCTTTTCGCTGGATTGAGGGTCTAGCCGCTGCGGTTGAGGGAGTGAGAGATTTTGAAGAGCTGGCTGTCACTGCAGTTATGTTTGCCCATGAAAGTCTTCAAAAACATGAAGTACTTCAGATGGTTCTTAAGGACGAACCGGAGATAGTCTTGCCGCTATTGACCGTAGAGGCGACGAGGATAGTGGCGTTCGTTCACATCTACATTGTCACAAGACTTTTTGGAAGGACTTTGCCAGAAAATTTGGATACAGATAATTTTGCCGAATATACAGCAAGAATGATGCTCTCATTGATTGCGTCTCCCGGAAGATGGGATTTGACAGATAAAGAGCAGGTCCGCATGTTGGTGAGAGCTGAGCTAATAGCTGTACTGGGTTCTTGAGGTTAAGACCTCTTTGCATTGGTGGATTTACTTTAAAATATGCGACAATTTTCAGGGCTGGTTACTCTTGTCTATTCCTTTAAAAATCAAAGTTAACCAATAAGGTGTTTGTCTCAGGGCTAGGGAGCACAATTGTCTAAGTTGCCTTTGGCATAGGTTTGACTTTTGCAGTTAAAATCAAGAAAACTTCGTTTTAAAAGGCCAGCTTTGTTGCCACCTAATAAGTTTTGGAACTTTTATGCACTCACCCTTAATCTTAACTAGCTTCTACACCCTCATCTAGCTGGGTTTACTCGCCAGCGATTAGACGGTGAGATAAATAAGGGTTTGGTGACTTGACATTGAGACAAAAATCCGTATATTGTGTCATTTGTGAGTCCCCATACGCTGCATGAGAATGAAGCCAAGTCTCAATTTGGCGATATTTTGGATCGTTTTGATGTAACTAGCCAAAAGGACCACGGTACAGCACCGTCGAACGCAATTCATTTAGAGAAAATCGTGGATGGCGCCTTGGTTTGTATTGCCAGATATGGGCTTTCAAAGACTGGCGTTGAAGACATTGCAAAAGAATCCAAGTGTTCGAGGGCTACTGTTTATAGGGTTTTCCCAGGGGGAAAAGAATCAATTATCGAAGCAGTTGTTGCCACGGAAGTTGGAAGGCTATTCAGATCTATTAGCTTAAGGCTTGACGGAGTAGACACGCTTGAAGATGCTCTGGTGGCAATGGTTCATGAGGCTGGTGTGCGCTTGTTGGCCCATGAGGCTTTAAGTGCAGTTGTGACACTGGAACCATCTTTGATCCTTCCCCACCTGGCATTCGATCGAATGAGTGACTTACTCGACCTTGCGAGCGATCTAGGTGCCCCAATGCTTGAGCGTTGGCTGCCATTGGAGACTGGTGGGCGAGTAGCTGAGTGGATTGCCCGAATAGTAATTTCGTATTCGGCTTCACCAGCAGAAAATGTAAACGTGACAGACGAAGACTCGGTGAGATCGTTAGTGGCAACTTTCGTCATGCCGGGTATTGAGGTACTGCTAAAGGGTAGAACCTCATTTGCGAGCAACGACTCGTAATTCAATTTTCTCAATCAAAACCAGGAGTTTTTTCTTAACCAAAAGTATTTAAAGGAGATTTATACAAAATGACCGACATAAATGGCAGTACCGCGACAGATGCAATTAAGCAGCCAAGTGTAAATGACTTGGAGGCAATTCTCTCAGTATCAAATGCAGACAGAAACGAAGTAATTCACTCTGTCCAGGCTAACTACGAGACAATTTTTACCTGGGACTATGAAAAGGGTAATAAAGCCAAACTCGACAAGCTTTATGAGAAAGCTAAGCACTCCATGTGGAATGGACAGACTGATCTGCCCTGGGAGTTGGATGTTGACCAAGAGAAATTAGCCGCTACGGCATTTGTCAACTCCCAGTCGACATTTGGTAATCAAGATCTCTCAGGCACAGTTTTTGCCAAGTGGACCGAAAAAGATTGGATTAATTTCGGAATTGAAACTCAGAACTGGACACTGTCGCAGTTCATGCACGGCGAACAAGGCGCACTTGTCTGCACTGCAAAAGTTGTTGAATCAGTTCCATGGATCGATGCAAAGTACTATGCATCGACCCAGGTAATGGACGAGGCAAGGCACGTCGAAGTATTCGCCAAGTACCTGAGAGAAAAACTATCCGGTAACTATCCGATTAATGCTCATCTAAGAGCACTTTTAGATGACATTATTACCGATAGCAGATGGGACATGACATTTCTTGGAATGCAGATAATGGTAGAGGGGTTGGCACTGGCTGCATTTGGATTTATCCATCAAACAACCGAGGATCCTCTCTTGAAACAACTTCTGCGTTATGTAATGAGTGACGAGGCAAGACACGTCGCATTTGGCGTCCTGTCGCTGCAAGACTATTACACCGAACTTGATGCCAATGAAATAAGGGAGCGTCAAGAATTTGCCTATGAAGCAGCCGTTAGAATGCGTGATCGATTTTTGCTTGTGGAGGTTTGGGAAAAGCTTGGAATTAAACCAAAAGATGTTATTCCAATGATTCTCGAGAACCCCGATCGGGTAGTTTTCCAATCGTTCTTGTTCACTAAAATTGTACCAAACTGCAAAAAACTTGGACTTTTAGATGCTGGAGATGGCTGGCTGAGGAAGAAATTCACTGAACTGGGCGTGATCCAATTCGAGGATTGGGCAGATACCGGGGAAGAGTACGAGAATTTCGCACTCGCCAACAGCTGAATGGCACACAGGGCCTCACGGAGGCCGTAAGCTCAATAGATGGAGCAAAATAACTTAAATAACGCGAGATTTGGTCGTGTAGTTACCGCTATGGTCACGCCATTTGGAGATGATGGTTCGCTTGATATTGATAAGGCAATCGAACTGGCTAAGTGGCTTACTCAAAATGGAAGTGACGGATTAGTAGTGGCTGGGACTACAGGTGAAGGACCAACGCTAACCGATAAAGAGAAGCTGGATCTATTTGAAGCAGTAGCTAACGCAGTCACGGTCCCAGTTATTGCAAATACCGGCTCCAATGACACAGCTCATTCGGTAGAGCTTACGGAAAAAAGTGCATCAACGGGAGTTGCCGGGATCTTGGCTGTTACCCCCTATTATTCGAGGCCGCCTCAAAGTGGAATTGCCGATCACTTCAGAGCAATTGCTGAAGCCGCAGCGAGTTTGCCCGTTCTTTTATATGACATTCCAATTCGAACTGGCAGAAAGATTTCAGATGAAGTCTTAATTGACTTGGTGAGTAATGTGACCAACATTGTTGGGACTAAAGATGCCACCGGAGATGTAGTTGGCGCATCGCGTTTGATGAAGCAAGTGCCCCAAATTGAAATCTATAGCGGTGATGATGTACTTACTTTGGCTTTTTGTTCCCATGGCGCAGTTGGGGTAATTGGTGTGGCCACTCACTGGATAGGGCAGTTGATGGGGGACATGATCGATGCTATTGACAAAGGGGATTTAACAAGTGCGAGAACACTTCACAGTGAATTGCTGCCTTCGTTTAATTTTGTAACTTCCGATAGAGCTCCTAATCCAATACCTGCTAAGGCAATCTGTAATGCTCTTGGATTTAATGTAGGTAATTGCCGACTGCCACTTGGTCAAGTTCCAGGTATTGAAAAAGATGCGAAAGAACTGCTTTTAAGTCTTGGTCAGATATAGCATTGGCAGAAGAGAACTTCTTGTTCAAGATCGTGGTCAGTGATTGAATTGTCTGAAGTGTACTTGAAAATCAATATGGAGGTCCTACCATTGCAAATTCCACCAGGTTTCGGATTTTGGCGACACCTATCACGCTCATGTCCAAGTCAAACCTATTAAGGTCTAGATAAGTCTATGAGCAATAACCCAACAAGCAGCCTTCCGGAATTGAACTACGGAGAGATCCGAGTGACATTTCTTGGTGGGCTGGGTGAGATTGGCAGAAACTGTGCTGCCATCGAATACAAAGAGAAAATGCTTTTAATTGACTGTGGTTTGATGTTCCCAAACGAGGAAATGCCCGGAGTAGACTTAGTATTGCCGGATTTTACTTGGCTGATTGAAAATAAAGAGAAAATGGTCGGCGTGGTAGTTACCCATGGCCACGAAGACCATATGGGTGGTTTGTCTTACTTAGCCCATGATATCGAGCTAAATGTATATGGTTCCAAGTTGACTATGCGTTTAGCTCAGCAGAGATTCCAAGAGGCCAATTTAATGAATAGGGCCACATTTAATGATGTGAATGACTCCGATCGAATCAACATTGGACCATTTGACGTTGAGTTCATTCCAGTAACGCATTCAGTTCCTCACGGCTTTGCCATTGCAATCCATACCGAACTAGGTGCAATTATTCACACTGGAGATTTTAAAATTGACATGACTCCAGTGGATGGGAGGCGAACGGATCTTTCAAGAATCGGCACTATTGCCACAACTGAAGGGGTTCTCCTCTTGCTTGCAGATTCGACAAATGCCGACAGAGAGGGCATTACAGATTCTGAGATGAATATTGGAAGCAGTCTAGAGAAGATCTTTGGCGACAAGTCCGACAAGAGAATAATTGTTGCTTGTTTTGCCAGCCACCTCCACCGCATTGAAGGCATTTTGAAAGCAGCCAGGAAAACGGGAAGACATGTGGTATTTTTTGGTAAATCAATGGCGAGAAATGTTGCAATTGCCTCAGAGTTAGGCGTCTTAGATGTGCCGCCAGATACTTTGTTGGCGCCAGATGAGATCGATACGGTTGATCCTCACAAACTCTGTGTAATTTCAACCGGCTCACAGGGAGAACCCCTTTCTGCACTTTCTCTTCTTGCCGCCGGAGAGCATAGAGCGCTTAGTGTGAGCAATGACGATGTGGTCATTTTGTCTTCTCAGCCAATTCCGGGAAATGAGAGAGCAGTTTCTAGAGTTATAGATGGACTTTCACGCAGGGGGTGCGAAGTAATTCACTCCGGGACTGCCCTAGTCCATGCCAGTGGGCATGCAAGAAGATCTGAACTTGCAGTTTTTCACGCTTTGGCAAAACCTGAGTGGTTTATTCCCGTACACGGCGAGTACAGACATCTAGTGGCGCACGCTCATTTGGCGAGAAACTTAGGACTTGCCAAGGAAAGAGCTTTAGTTTGTGTAGACGGGGATTCAGTGAGGATCACAGAGTCTGGGCTTGAAAAAGATGGCAAGGTCTCGGCTGGTTATCTTTACGTTGATGGCATTGTCGGCGATGTGGGTCACGGTGTCTTGAAAGACAGAAAGATCCTAAGTGAAGAAGGTGTAATAGTCGTTGTAGTCGGGGTAGATGTGACCAAAACATCAGTGATAACGGGTCCAGATGTTATAACAAGAGGTTGGGTTCATGCTGATGAAGCCGAGGATCTCCTAGACGAAGCGAAAGTGGTAGTAAGAGAAGCTATCGAGGGAGTTCTTGGCCATGGAAGCACTGATTTGGATGCACTTCGTCAAGCCATGCGCAAGTCTTTAGGGAAGTTTGTTTCTGGAAAGACCAAGAGGCGACCCATGATCGTTCCATTTGTTATGGAAATATGAGACACTAATCAACCTGTTGTCAGTGGTAAATTGGAATGAGAATGGCGAGTTCGCCAACAACCTCGGTTAAATCAAAAAGCAGGTCTACCCAGCCAAAACGGCATTCGAGACCAAGCAATTCGTCGCGCCAAAAAAGCCCACGTGACCAAGGTGCGCTCAAGTACTTAAAAAAGACTGTTAGCTGGACTTATGCGAGATTAAAGGATGCTCCTAGAG
>JABEUL010000138.1 GCA_013044465.1 Acidimicrobiales bacterium | reverse complement strand
GCAATATACAATGCCTTACTCATAGTTCTCGCGGATAGCAACTTCCACGGCTACAGTAATTCCGATGTGAGACAAATGGGCGTGCAAGGATTACTTGATACAAAGGTTGAATATGATCCGGCATTCCAATTGTTTTTGTCTCTCGTTAGAACGGTAGTTTTAGCTTCAGCAAAAGGTACTATCGTGTCAGGAGTGTTTAGGTCTGGAAAATCGATGTTACCGGCATCCTATAAGAAGAAATGCTAGTTTGACGTGGACTGAATGCCGATCAAAACAATTGGCTACGGCTTGCTCTCAACTACATATTTATTAAGAGCACTGGTTGTGGTGTTAGGAATAACGGTTGGTGGGCTTATGTTGTCGACCCATGATCCACAGGCCCGATTGCCATCGCTCTTATTATTGGCTGCGATATCGAGTTTGACGATTCGAGTTTTATTGTTTGAATATTTTTCAATAACGGTAGCAGAAAATGGCCAGTGGACATTTCGCGCATTATTGCGCCATAAACGTATCAGGGTGGATCGGATTGTTAATATGCGGCGATTGCAGAACTACGGTATTGGCGGTGTTCGGACTCTCAGGCTTTCATTATATGACGATCATTCAAACAAACTACGCAAAGTTGATATTCTAACAACCTCCGAAAAATCAAGTGAGTTGGGTCTAGGCCGATTTGGATATCGACGTGCAAGCTTAAAACGAAGTAATCTTAAGCAAGACATCACAATTGATGATGAATCGAGCAGAGAACAATTTTTAAAAGCTTTTGTATAGTGATTCCGATAATTGGCGAAAGTGCCAAGTGTCCAATTGATGAATTAGAGTTGCCACGCTATCCGCAGATGCTACAGGTGATCCTGTGAACAGGAGTGATCCGAGTGGAATGTTTGGCTGGGGGTCTTGTTGGTTCTGGTGTTCAAACGCCAACTCTGCGAGATCAAGCATCCAGGGAAAAGTTGTCCGTCGCTAAATTACTACTGGGTGGCGAAAGCTATGGATAACGATTCTAAGTGTGGATGGTGGCAGTGAGGATTCTTAAGTGGTTGGGCGACAAGTTTCACAACGGGTGGAATATCAGAGTTCAGTCTCGTCGAGTTATGAAACAGCCGAATCGTTGACGCGTCCTTGATCGCTCGCACCTTTGCCTCGATCAGGCGCTCGCGTGGGACTACTCGATGTAACGGTCAGTCAATGCTTCCGGCTGCCACAACCCAAGTGCAGTTCTGCCCGGTGACACTCGCGATCAAGTCGAAATCGCCATCGTAATGCAAAAGCGTGAGCCCTGCTTCTTCAGCCGCTGCCGCTATAAGGAGATCTGGAACCTTTCGCCCTCGTTGGCTGCGGGATGCAAGAAGGCGCTGCACCTGACGAGCCCGTCGCATGTGGCTCGCGGTCGTTTCGATGAGTTGGAACACCGACAAATCGGTCATGCCTTGATCCCATTCCCGGGCATTTCGACTTCCGAATCCTACCTCCAAGTCCGTAATGCCCGTTCTTGCCAATTGACCAGCTTCCGTCAAAGGCTCGATAACAGCGCGAACTTCCCTGTTACCAAGCCGACTGACAACGCTCGTATCGAGGAGGTGGGTCAGCGCCACGCGTCTTCCCGCACCAGGGGCTGCCGCTTGCCCAGGCGATCTAGTGCTTTCTGGACCTTCGCGCTCCGTGTCGCTCCAGCGCGCCGGAGCGCTTCGTTCACAGTGTCCTTCATGGAGGATGTGCCCAACTCAGCTCGCGCTGTGAGCAAAAGCTTATCGTCGATGTCTACTAGGTGTTTCGTCACACTTTTAGTATATACGACTTTTGGATGATATATACACTCACGCGATTCTTGCTCAGTCTGGCGCCAGCGGTTTGTTGCTTTAAAGTTTCCACATTCTGTATTTCCTGCTAGTCCAATTAGTGTATCCTCCCGACGGTGGAAGGCTTGACCTATAACGAGAATGGAATTTACCTCACCACGTCTGAGATGGAATCAGCAATTCCGTGGTCAGCTTGTCTTTTTTCTCCTCGGTGACGTGGGTCCCTTACGCCTTGTCTTATTGATCTCAGCGGCGACGAATGCGTCTACGTGAATCGGCCTGGAAATACCAGAGACTCCATCGCCTGGAACGAGAGATCGAGATATGTAAAACAATGGCGCACCAAAGAGGTGTTCGCCTGAGCTGAAAGAGCGGGGTGTTCGGATGGTCCGAGAGCTGAGAAGGGAAGATCCGCCCGGATAAGACGGCTATCTCCCGGATTGCCCGCCAGTTCGCAGTTGGCGGCCAATCGTCGGGCTACCGGGTCATGCAGGGCGAGATCGAAGTAGGTCAATCAATTCAGGCGGCAAATACTGAAATCAATTTCGACACCGAACCAGAAAAAAGTGAAAGAATGGATGCGTGGACCTTCTCGCCCGCACAAGGTGCAGACGCAAAAAACGTATCGCATCGAACCACCGAATTGGAAAACACGCGTACGCGCTTTTTCCGCTCGACGTAGTCACCTTCGACCCCCTTAGAGAGGTCATTTCACCAGCACAAAGTTACTGTCAACTACAGCGGAAAAGGCCTGAAACCAGAAAACGCTTTTTAGCTAGATACTACGATCCAACCACCTCATCATTTACTTCAATGGATCCTGCCTATCTCTCAACTGATCAGGCATATTCCTATGCAACAGGTGATCCAGTGAACAGGTGGGATCCGAGTGGGATGAGTACTGAATTCTGTCTAGAAAAGGGTAACAACTTGTCAGATTCAGTGTGTGATGTAGAAACATATTTTAAACTTGAGTTCGACAGAATTTCCGGAATAGATAAATTCATGCTAAAGGTAAATTCATTTACTCTTCCAATAGGAGGAGCAGCGGCTGGAGGGTATGTTGGGGGACCTTACGGTGCGCTAGCTGGCGCACTAGGTGGTTGGGCTTTAGACCATTTCGTTTTGGATCGTGCTGCAAATTCTTGGATGACCACTAGCTATATTACAAATGCAATATACAATGCCGCACTTATGGTTCTCGCGGATAACAACTTCCACGGCTACAGTAATTCCGATGTGATACAAATGGGCGTGCAAAGTATACTTGATGCAAAGGTTCAATATGATCCGGCATTTCAATTGTTTTTATCTCTCGTTCGAACGGTAGTTTTAGCTTCAACGATAGGTACTATCGTGTCAGGAGTGTTTAGGGCTGGAAAATCGATGTTACCGGCATCCTATAAGAAGAAATGCTAGTTTGACGTGGACCGGGAACAGATTAGAACGATTGGCGGTGGGTTACTTGTGACATATTATGTTACGACATTCCTGTTTGTGGTTCTAGGAATGGCTGCCGGGGGGCTAGCCTTGTCTACCGGCGATCCACAGGCCTTATGGCCATCTCTGATAGTTCTAGGATCGGGACTTTGTTTAGCAATTACAATTTTATTGTTTGAATATTCTTCAATAACGGTTGCAGAAAACGACCAGTGGACATTTCGAGCACTTTTGCGCAATAGGTGTATTCGCGTCGACAAGATAGCAAATATGCGTAGGCTGCAGATCTATGGTATTGGTGGAGTTCGGATACTCAAACTTTCCATGTACGATGCTGAATCAAAAAAACTTAATAAATTACGCCTTCTGACAACTTCTGAGATATCACGTGACTTGGGTTTAGGTCGATTTGGATATCGACGTGCAAACTGGAGACGAAGTGATCTTAAGCAAGATATCACAATTGATGATGAATTAAGCAGAGAACAATTCTTAAAAGCTTTTGTATTATGATTCCGATAATTGGTGAAAGCGCCAGGTGTAATATTGATGAATTAGAGTTGCCACGCTATCCGCAGATGCTACAGGTGATCCAGTGAACAGGAGTGATCCGAGTGGGAAATGTGTAGAAGTGTTGTGGGTCTACTGGGGAGGCGGTCCTGAGACTTCGTCAACTTCCTTTATTCTTGATCCAGGTGCTGGAGCAAATGCGGTGGTAAATATAGGCCCTGGTGCAAGTTTTGGTTTAAGTGACACGATCGCCAATTGGTTGTCACCGGGAGCTTCCTGCACTATCCCACAGAATGGAGTCGACCAATTCATTGGAGGTGCGGTACTACAAGGCTTGCTTGCTGCAGGAGGTGCAGCTGATGCCCTTTCGGCAGAGGAGGTGACAAGCATACTTGAAGATACCGGATTGAATCCAGAGTTTGCCAGCTCTTTCGAGGGAGCTATCACCCAGCGGATGAGTTCGGGTTGGCGAGCAGTTCTATTGCTACAGCAGCTATCCCGGCGGAGAGGGAAGTTTCCTCACCACCACGGAGTTCTCTGCCCAAAAGAAGCCGTTAAAAGCTTGGAGTTGCCAAGTGGTAATAACGCAGCCTATCGTCAAGTAGTCACTGCAATTGCACCGACTACAGTTCTTGAAGGTGGCATTGCCGGTGGCGGTGAAGGGATTACGCAGACGCTCGTGCTTGATCAGAATGCGTTCTACTTCGGGACTGGAGCTCCATACTGATGACACCTGAAGTGCTTGACATCCTGAGTGCTGTCTAAGAGTTGAGCAAACGTCTGAAAGAGCCAGTAAGCGAGGAAATGCGAGCAGGAGGGTGGCGCGAGGAAAGCGCTTCACAAATAGCAGAATGGCTGGACGGGTTCGCCACTAAAATCAGGTTGATTGACGAACTTCCGCCTATGTCCGAACGTCCATGGGACATGGCACGTGCTTTGGACGGCCAAAATATTCATGGCGGAGGTCCTTTTGATGACTTACTTGATCTTGCTCACAAGCTGCGTCTTACCCCCTGACGCAGCTTCAACACTTAAAGGAAGTCCTCACTTGAACTTGTAAAGAAAGTTTGAATGCGGTACTCGCCAAAAAATGGAAATCGCCGTCACGGTTTCACACCTCTGAAGAGCTAATTATTGCCATTAGAGTCGCCAGACAATCTCCTGCTGTAGAAATTTAAATTTGTGTTAAACACAAGACAGTTCTCACAGCCCAAATATCCACAGAACGTAGTCCGGCGAATCTGGCCAATGTTTTAGTGGATGTGGCAAGATAGGTGAAGTGCAACTAGCCCAAATCCGAGAAGAAACTAACGGCACAATTTCAAATAATGCGTACCCGCGATTTTCCTGCAATTACTCTTTATCAGCTACTAATTCCTTCTACAACATCTCAGCTAATCCACAGGAAACATCTTTAAATTCATGCCAATTCGGGTCTGATCCCGCAGATGCAACAGGTGATCCTGTGAACGCAAGTGATCCGAGTGGGAAGTTCCAGGTCTGCTTCATTACGTGTCCAACTCCGTTTCAACTTATTCCACAAAATGGATTTACGAGTTTCTCTCTTGCAACTGGATATGGACATAGTCAATGCGTTGGACATAGTCAATGCGTTGGACATAGTCAATGCGTTGGACATAGTCAATGCGTTGGACAGAATTCGAATTGCCTAACAGGATGTGTATATAATCCAATTTATAATCTGCAGAATGGGCTGACACCACACAACAGGAATACCTCAGCAGCACTCGATACTGCACTTGGCATGCTCCAAGGATTATATGAGCAAAGTCCTAATTCTACTATTGCCTCGGCATGTTCAGTTAGTGTCTATAATTGCCTTCAGGATGTGTGGGTGCCGGGATGGCAACCGTCAATGGACGCCAGTATCGTACTTGAATTATCAACCGATAACAGTTTAGTTTGGTGGGGAATACAACTTAATAGCGAATTTGGGGCTAAAGGATTGACAACATTAGCAGAAGCACTTGATGCTCTTGAATACTTTGCGCCCGCTAGCTACAATACAAAGTCGAACCAGATATGCGCCTCCTAAAACCATGGATCTCAAACAAGTTGCGCCAACGGCTCATCGTATTTAAGCTCACCCCTAGTTATTCAAAACCTCGTCTTAGTTGTAGCGGTAGTACTGTTATAGGCGCCGTCTTCATTGCGAGCCTTCTCTTATCATCATGTACAAGAGTTAATCCTGAAATACCAACTCCGAAAAGTGTAATTGTGAATATGGCACCAAGTATTGCTATAACGGTTCCTGACGGACCAAGTGTCGTGATAAGTGCAAATTTACTCGTGCAATCGTTAAGCCAGGTATTAGCGACCTACACCTGGGCAGCGTACCTTAAGCTTTTCTTGCCTAAGCCGCAATATAATATAGGTGCTCAATTTGCGACCATAACTTGGCTTGGATATCCCAAGTATTTTACTACAGAGGCAGAACAACTCGGATTCACAACTGCTGCAAGAGCATCATTCTTGGTCTTTCCTGCTGCGTGCACATCATGCAAACCTTCTGCCCAAAATCCTAGCTCAGTCGTGAACGGTTTTGACTTAACTATTATGCAATTTTCTAGTGATAAGGGAGCCCAGGGATTTCAGTCTCTTGCAAAGAATCGTAATAGACTTGCTGGAGTACCTGGGGGTTTGTATTACAGTACGATTGAATCATCTAAGAACGCAACTTATTACTCCTTTGCAATTGGATCATTAGTCTTCTCCGGGAGTTCTGCATGTTTATCTTATAACCAGTGTCCACAAATGACGCTTCAAATTGCTACATCTATTTATGGAGCTCTTGGAACTTTCTTGAAGAAGTAGTAAAAGTACTGTCACATATCTCCTCAGGTGAGCTCGCTAGGTTCCTAGTCCAGCTCAGTGGCTTCATTCCAGAACACGTAAGGAAAGATTTCACGCGGACCCCCTAATGACCTGCCCGACTTAGTATTCGCCGTCATCATAAATTAATCTCCCAGAAGAGCCAATTCCGACCATTTAGAGTTGCCGAGTAATTTTCCAACCACCTAAGTTCAGAGAGTGTATTAAAAACGCTCTGAGGTATCTTGGAGCCAAGATATTTCCACTGATTCAGCCAGCAGACATCACTTGGCTACCTGGACCAGTAGTTGGAATGTTTTTCTACCTATATGCCATTATTGACATTTACTCAAGGAAAATAGTCGGGTTTGAAGTAT
>JABEUL010000137.1 GCA_013044465.1 Acidimicrobiales bacterium | reverse complement strand
TTGGCCAATTAGCGACACAATCAGAGTTGGTACTTGGAGTGGCTTAATCAGTAGTTGTGGGAGGCATTGGTAATGAGGCACTTTTTACTACCCTCTTTTAAAATAAAAGATGCCCACGCAAGTAGGCACCTGCATGGGCATCTTTTATTAAGTCACTTTGATCAAACGATGTGAAGTCCTGATATTGCTCTTGCAATAATTAGTCGTTGGATCTCAGAGGTTCCTTCAAAGATTGTGTAGATCTTTGAGTCTCTGTGCCATCTCTCAACTGGGTGCTCACGAATGTATCCGTATCCACCCATGATCTGAATAGCTTCTTCAGTTACCCAGACCGCAGTCTCACCGGCATAGAGTTTCGACATTGAACCTTCGCCTGCCGTGAACTCTTTGCCGTTAGCTCCCATCCATCCTGCTCTCCAGACTAAAAGTCTTGCAGCATCTACCCGTGTCTTCATATCAGCGAGCTTGAAAGCAATTCCTTGATTTTCAATAATCTTGCGGCCAAAAGCAGATCTTTCTTTGGCATAGTCAAGGGAGTATTCGTAAGCTGCACGGGCAATTCCGACAGCTTGGGCCCCGACTGATGGCCTTGAAGCTTCAAAGGTCCTCATAGCGGCCTGAGAAGTGGACTTCTTTCCTTCACGGGCACGGGCAATCTTTTCATCGAGTTTTTCTTTCCCGCCCAGAAGGCATTTGCCGGGAACTCTGACGTCGTCAAGGACCACTTCGGCAGTGTGCGATGCGCGTATTCCCATTTTCTTGAACTTTTGACCTTGGGAGAGGCCTTTAGTTCCAGGCGGCACAATAAAGCTAGCCTGACCGCGACTCTTTAATTCGGGCTCAACTGAAGCTACAACCACATGGATGTCAGCTATACCACCATTTGTAATCCAAGTCTTGGTTCCATTTAGGACCCACTCATCAGTTGCCTCATCATAAACCGCTCTAGTTCTCAAACTGGAGACATCACTACCTGCATCTGGCTCAGAGACTGCAAATGCGGCAAGTTGAATTTTGTCAGGGGTGCCAAAGCACTGTGGTCCCCACTCAAGCATTTGCTCAGGTGTCCCATTGGCGGCAATTCCGGCGAGGCCTAATGTCGTACCAAGTAGAGAGAGAGTAATTCCAGCATCTCCCCAAGCCAACTCCTCGTTAACAATTGGCATCAAGATTCCAGCCGGATCGAAGAATGCTTGGGCTACAAAGTCAAAGGAGTATATCCCCACCTTTGCCGCCTCTTCGATGATGGGCCATGGAGTCTCCTCCCTTTCATCCCATTCACTGGCAGCTGGGCGGATAACATTTTCAGAAAAATCGTGTACCCACTTTTGCAGCTGCTGCTGATCTTCATTTAGCTCCATTGAGAACTCTGCCATTTTGGCACCTCACAAAACTCAGGGCCATCAAAGCTGAGGCCGGAAATATTCATTACTTACCGATTGGTAATTTAGCACTATCGTACCTCCTTTTGAGAGATTCTTTCAACTTTTGAACTATATTTATTTAAACTAACCCTTAACCTTGGGATTTGTTGGCACTAGGCTGGTTAAATTCGTGATAAATCCTCCACTAGCTCTCGAATCCGGGCATTTGGTCCGCTAAAGTCGGATTATTCAGATGGGTGGATTAAGGCCTTGGGTGAAAAAAGCCGTTGCGTTACCTAAGTTAGGTGACAATTTGAAGTTAATTCCCCTGGCAGTTGCGGTATTTCTCTCGTTTTTCCTCTCGGGTGTTGCACTATCGACAAACCACAGCGTCTCAGGTCAGTTCGCCCAAGTTTCCAACCTCAGATCAAGTGGCATTGACGTTGTTGCCCACGTCCGGGTGCCCCAGGGAACTTCATCGTTGTCATATCCACACAGCATCCCGGCATCCATGCCCGCTTCGATCGGAGAAATTCCTGGTGTAAAAGGAAGTTTTGGCCAGACTATTGGGTTTGCCCAGTTTTTGGATCCAAACGGCAAACCAATCGGATTAATTGGCTCTGCCGACATTGGATTGTCCTACGACAATGGCCCAGGTAGTAAGCCCATCTCCCCACTTGGCAGTGTTAAAGAACTTATTGGGAGGCTGCCTATTGGACCAGATGAAGTTGCAATGGATTCTGAGACTTTTTCTAAGTACGGTTTTTCTATTGGGGAGAAAGTGTCAATTGGCTTAGTTGACGGAGTAATTAGGGCCACTTTGGTCGGGGTTGTCAAAGTTGGGGGACTTGGCTATATTCCAGGTGGCACAGTCGCACTTTTTTCTCAACTAGGCGCACAGAGGACATATAGCCCGTATCTCAGTGAAATCGATATAAGTCTTAATAATCCCTCACCCCAAATGTTAATGAGTCTGGCTAATCGACTGGGTCCTCAATACTCACTTGATCCGACTAGTGATGTCATGAACCAAGATGCCTCGACACTATCTGCACCATTTAGACCGATAGATGGTGTTCTTTTAGGAATTGGCATTCTTTCACTATTGCTTTGCGCCTATTCAATAAAAGTCATACTCAGTTTCTACATAGAGATAAAAAGTCGGGACCTCGCTACTTTAAGACTGCTTGGAGCACAGAGGAGGGATCTTCTATTTGTTGTTGGGATGCCGGTTTTTGTATTCTGGGCAATAGGTGCCACTGTGGGAATGGCTGGAGGAATCGTTGCTACTTCATTCATATCGTCCATAGTCGATAGTTTTGGCATATCTTTTCCAAAGATAGATCTTTCTTTTTCTTTGAGTGCAAATGTTTTATACCCCTTGGCACTGGCATTATGCTCCCTTGTTTTTGGGGGACTTGTCCCGGCAAGAAAGCTTTCCAAGCTTTATCCCCTAGAGGCATTCAAAGAGAACTTAAATAGTTCTCACCAAGAAAGCCGATCAATGTCCCTTGTTGGAACTTTCTTAGTTGAGTTAGGCGTTTTGCTAATTCTTTTTGGTGTAGAGGCTTCCTCATTGCTTGGAAGTCTGGTTTTTGAAATAATAGGATTCGCACTGATTCTTGTTGGGATTAAGTACACATTGGATTTTGTAATTTCAATACTTTCACGAAGATCTCATAATCGATTAGGTGAGTATTACTTAATAGTTGCTAATTTAAAATCCGATTTGAGGCGAGTTTCCAACCTTTTATTTCTTACATTCATAGTCTCTGCCCTAATGGTCGCAATAACTTGCCTGTCAGCTAGCGTTGGCAGTTCAATTACCAACTCATTCAACGGAGATGTAAAAGCACAGTTTTTTGTAGCGTCATCAAATTTAAATGTTTTCAATTCGGCTTCATCAACTTATGTGCAAGCCACGCCGGGAGTGAAGCAGGTGGCCGTTGTTCGTTTAGACAGAATTACGGTTGGATCATCAACTGTTTTGAGCTATGTAGTTGATCCAACTACGTTTTTTAATGCCATAGAAGTCCATGTGATCTCTGGTTCCATGGCCAAACTAAGCCAAGGGGGCTTTGCTATCTCACAAAGCGTGGCATCCAGTGAGGGCTGGCATGTCGGCACAATGGCAATGGTTGACTCTTCTGTGGCTGGGCCGGTTTCACTCAGGGTAATGGCAATTTATCAGGACTCACTTTTGGCGGGAGGTGCGATTTACGATGGTCAGGCAGTTGACGCGGGTTATGGAGAGCCACAAGCTGCTTTTTTTCTGGTGAGCTATTCAGGATCTCTCGACACTGGAATGAAAGCTGTCGAGGCGAGCCTCCGGGATTTTCCTTCACTCGAAGTTTTTACTCTTGATAGTTTTTCGAATCTTATGACCTCTGTAGTTTCCAATGTGACGGACTATGTATTGGAATTAGTGGTTGTCTCTTTCATTTTGTCGCTGGTCACAGTCTTTTTTGCCTCTAAAATTGCCTTAGTTAAGAGGAGACGTGAATTTGGACTTATCTATGCATTTGGCTTTGATAGAAGTAAGATCTTAAAATTGGTCTTAGGTGAGTCGATGTTCGTAGCTTTAGTTGGTGCCCTAACCGGTGGAATTTGTGGTTTGGCAATAGGTATTGCAATGGCTAGGGACTTAGGCTACCTGGGTTTAGGTTCAGTTTCAATACCTATTTACTTTCCAGTTCCAATTATTTTCGTAGTATTAGTAGCACTTGGGCCAATTGGGCTTTCACTATCCGGGCTAAAAACTTCCTCGCTCCAGAGTTACTTGCGTGACGATCAGTGAAGCCCATTTATCGATTCGGAGCGATGTTGAATGGTACGCCAAATGAGCACTGATTTTTTTAGTCATCCCCCAGATGAGACGATGGCGTACTCATGGACTGTTCGCAAAAGAGCACTGATCTATGTCTCAGTGATGATGGTCTGTTCAATTGGCATTTCCTTTTTTGTGCACGGGCGTCCTGGATATTGGTCAATTGCTGTCTTAACAGCAGGGCTTTTTACAATTCCTGCTATTTGGGCATCACTCGATGTGGCAAAACGAGTCCCGGTGAAGCAGCGCCACTTTTGGAGAATCTGGTTCGCAGGATTCATCAGCCTGTTTACTTTCGGTTTGTTTTTATCTTTCGTGACAGTTCCGGAGTGGAATTCATTTTTTGCTCCGAGCTGGTTTCATGGTTGGGTAGTCTTTAAAACAATTTCAACGGTTGCAGGATCTGCCATTGTTCCACTTTTGGGTTGGGCGGTGATTACTAGGCTTAGATCGGCATCGGGAAAGCGCGCGCCAGCTGTTGATTTTTTGGATGTTTTCATGGGAGTTACGGTGGTGATATCGCCCATTTTCCTCCTCATTGCACACTCTTTAGCAACACACGGGAGGGATATGTGGATCACCGTTCCAATCCTATGCATGTCATTTTCAATGCCAGCCTTTGGGGGAGCGCAGGCCATGTTCTATTACCGTTTGCCCAAAGGCGAAAGGGAAATTGCGAGCCTAGGACTTTTGCTTGCTGGAGTCTCAACTTTGGACGCATGGCTCCAAATTGCTCAGATCCTTAACAATTACAGATTCCCCTTCCCAGTTTTAATTGCATTAGTTGGAGCAAATCACGCTTTGTTTTTGCTCTATCCTCTTTATGAGAGAAAAAGCGGCCCCAGGGGGCTCGATCGACTATCTCCAGAGGCACAAGTTCGTAGCTGGGAGCCTGTTTCAGTGGGAGTGATCTTTGGGGTTGGTGCAATTATTGGGGTGGCTATGGCTATGCGCTCAAAAGAGAGTTGGGCCGAACCTTTCGCACTTGCCTCTCTTGCACTGATAGTCATTTTGGCAACTGTTAGACATACACTTATGGTTGCAGAGACTAAATACTTATATAGAGAACTCGCACTTGATGCAAAAGAGCGAAGAAAGTTACTTTCTAATTTGGTGAGGGCAGTTGAAGACGATAGACATCGCATGGCAGCTAAGTTGCACGAACTTTCTATGGAGTCTTTGGCAACAATAGGAACGGTGATGCAGGCCTCATATAGGGCTACCCCTGTGGCGAGTGGGGGCACTAACGTGGTTAGCGATGCACTAAGTGTCGTTAGAAGTGATTTAGCCGATAGAGCAGAGCAGTTTAGAAAGCTCATGCAAGCAGTTAGGCCAAGTCCAAATGTGGAAGACGAATCACTGGCGTCTTCAATTGCGGCAAGTTTTGCTGAAATGGTACCTGAAAGCCGTGGTCCAGACCTTTCAATTCGCATCGATCCCGAACTAGAACTTGACTGGACAACCAAGACCATTGTCTACCAAATAGCTCAAGAGGCCCTAAGGAATGTAATAAGGCATGCCAATGCCACGTCGGTTCACATCAGGCTCTTATTTAAGGGTGAGACTTTATTCGTAGAAATTGCCGATGATGGTGTCGGAATAAAGCCAGCCGATATCAATGGAAACTCTTTTTCCACAATGAAATTGTTTGCTTCCCTTGCAAGGGGAAGTATTGAAGTTGAAAGTTCTCCAGGCAAGGGAACTTTGCTTAGGGCTTCACTTGGCGGAAGATCGATTGAAGATGAAGAACCGACAGGTGACGAAGAATTTAAGGCGCCTAAGTTACATATTTTGAAATTTGAGGATTGATTTAATCTTCTCTAATCACACCAAGTCCACACATCCCATGGCGAAGCATGGTAGCTGTGGATTTGATAACCGTGGTTTTGTCAATTTGGCCTGAAAGCCAAAGCTCAGTTGTGTGCAAAAGAGTTCCCATGGCACCAGATGTTGCGATAAGAACCAGATCGGCCTTTGCGCCCTGGTCAGTTAGAGGGTGAATCAGCTCATTTGCTATTTGGATCTGTGCAGCGATAGCTCTTATGATCAAAACTTCTTCGCCTGACCCCCATGGTTCTCTAAAGAGTAGTCTAAATGCTTCACGATGGTCATCAAAGAATGAAACGAACTCTTCAACTAAACGGTCTAGTCTCGCCGATGGCTTTAGGGGAAGGGATGAGATATTCCTCAGTCGTGACACTAGCTTGGCCAACACGTCATCCATGACCGCTGCATAGAGTTGTGGACGACCGTCTGGAAAGTAGTGATAGAGCAGAGTCTTTGAAACTGAACCTATATCAGCTATTTCACTAAGGCCACTTGACGCATAGCCACGAATAGCGAATACTTCTGTGGCACTTTTCAAAAGTAGCGCCCGTCGCTCGTCTGGATCCATCCTGACTCGGGATTTTGCGACTGCTGCCATAACTTTGCCTTTCGACTTTTAAGGAATTAAACCTTACTTATCTCATAGTGACACTACTGTCACTATAGCACATATTCTACACAAAGTGCAGTTTAAAGTTTGCAAGTGGTAGCAAAAGATAGCACCACGGTCGAAAAGGGGAGATCGACCGTGGTGCATGCTTTTGTCTCAGTTACACACCTGCTCCGTAGCCACTGCAGGTTGGGGCGAAGGTTGGGCTATTTGGCCCCAGTGCATTTAGAACATCTTGGATTGCCACATTGTCATAGGGAAGGCCAATGTGACCAACTGTATCGGCTGGGCACTGGTTCTGAATTGTTATGTTGGTTACATTTGGACCACTTAAGAAGGCGTTCGTGTATGGTGTCACAACTTCATCATCTTTAGTCTCAATAACTACATAACTTGGTCCAGGAACCGTGTCACCTGAAGCAAACAGGTTTGTCTGGAACGTTGAGTTAACCTCTTGCTCGGTCAGTGCAGGAGCATTGAGCTGGGAGAACACTGAGTTCACTCCGGCAAGAATGCCAAGTTGCGTACCCAAGTTGGTTAGTCCATCAAGAGTTGTTCCATGATTAGACGGTGCAAGTCCTACGAGCATGTGAACTTTTGATGCGCCTCCAAGGAACTTTATGTAGTAATTGGGCATCATTCCACCTTGTGAATGGCCAACAAGATCTACTTGTGAAGCACCAGTCTGAGCCAACACAGTGTTAACTTCGGTTGCAAGTTGTCCGGCCGACGTGGCTATATCACCAAGACCTAAAAATGTCGATGAAGCTGTGGTTTGGCCGTAGTTGAAGGTGTAAACACAGTATCCAGCGTTAGCAAGAGAAGGGGAAACTGCTTGCCAGTTAAGGGCCTCGTTTTCAAAAGTCCCGTGGACCAAGATAACGGGGTAGGGATGAGCAAAGCTCAGGGCGCAACTCGGCAAATTTGCTCCCGGTGGTGGAGTATTAGGTGTCGAGATCCCGGCACTTATTCCTTGAGAGAGAGTGCCGATTGGAAGTGCTCCAGATCCGCTTCCCGTCGAGGAACAAGCTGCTCCGAGAAGCGCTATTGCGCCTAGGGCAATAGCTTTTTTGAGGGTTTTATGCATGCATTTCTACCTTTCGTAAATAGAAAGAATTTGATTAATGCATTTATTATTTACTGACGTGTCAGTAAATGTCAACCTTTTTCAAAAAGTGCTTCACTTTCTAAACTAAAAATCTAGGCTTTTGGTTGTTTCCCCTTATACAGATATGCCGTAGCCATCACAAGTTGGCTGGAAAGACGAACTATTTGGTCCCAGTGCATTTAGAACATCCTGGATTACCACATTGTCGTAGGCCATACCTATGTGACCTACATTGTCACTTGGGCACTGATTTTGAATGGTTATATTCGTCACATTTGGCCCATTTAGGAAGGCGTTTGTATAAGGAGTAACGACTTCATCGTTATTGGTCTCAATCACTACGTAGCTTGGCCCGGCAACTGTGTCTCCTGAGGCAAACAAATTAGTCTCAAAAGTTGAACCTTGTTCTTGCTCGACAAGAGCAGGAAGTGAAAGGTCTGAAAAAACGGAGTTGATTCCATAAAGAATTCCCAACTGAGTGCCCAAGTTGGTTAGTCCATCAACAGTCGTTCCATGATTAGATGGTGCAATGCCTATAAAAGTATGTACTTTAGAGGCTCCACCTAGGAACTTTATGTAGTAATTGGGCATCATTCCACCTTGTGAGTGGCCCACTAAATCCACCTGGGAGGCTCCTGTAGCTTGGAGAACTGTATTTACTTCGTCAGCCAAAACCTGTGCACTGGTTGCAATATCGCCAAGCCCCAGAAATATATTCGACACTGTCTGGCCATAGTTGAATGTGTAAACACAGTATCCGGCGTTTGCAAGTGTAGGTGAAATGGCTTGCCAGTTGTCTGCTTCATTTGCAAAGGTGGCATGAACCAGAATTACCGGGTATGGATGAGAACTAGTCAATGTGCAGCCCGACACGTTGGCGCCAGGAGGAGGAGAGTCTGGTGAAGTGAGACCTGCGGTCACTGCTTGAGTGAGGGTTCCGATGGGGAGTTGCCCACTCGATCCACCTGAAGTCGCGCATGCGGCACTTGCAATCGCAACAATTCCCACGGCTAGCACTCTTTTAAAAACACTTAGCATTATTATGCTTCTCCCTGTTACTGTGACTTCCATTTTCCCCAACCGCTTTGTAGCAATTAAACGACGCTTAGTGAAAATTATCCGATATCGGCAAGATCATTTTGAACTCGAAGATATTCTAAATGAAAATGCTACCAATTGCAAGCGAATCGCTACTTCAGGTGGCAATGAATTCAAAGTATCACTATAAGTGATAAAAAGTATTGCACAAAAAATACCCATTTAAAAGGTGCGTTAGAAATTCGAAACTCGGTGAAGTTTTTGGCAAAAGTGGATGTGACTAGGGGAAATGTCGTATGTTAGGAGCGGTGAACCCTGGTACCAGATGGCGAGTCTTCAACCGCCCAGCCCATTGAGACCAATTCGTCTCGCAACTTGTCTGCCAATGCGTAGTCACGCTGTGATCTGGCTTGGTCACGGGCTGCAATAGTTTCCATAGTTTTTTGATCAATTCGGCCAGGGATTGATTTTCGCTCGAGTCCAACGGCATCAGCCATCTCGCAAACGGCCAAATAGCAAGACCAAGCTGCTTCGTAGTTGCTTTGATCAAGCAAAATGTGCCCTCTGCTAATGCATTCAAATAATTGCGCAGTGGCACCTGGCGTATCTAAGTCGTTATCCATCGCTGCTTTAAAGTTTTCCAAGTGAAGGGACGCATCTTTACCGGAGATAATGCTCCCCCTGTAGCTGTCTTGTATCTCATTTAAAACTCGTCTCACAAAAGCATCTAGCCTGCCTAAGGCTGCCTCAGAGTCAGTCAGTGTCTCAGGGGTTACCTCAATTGGAGAGCGGTAGTGAGATCGCAATACAAGTAATCTAAAGGCTCTCGGGTCGTGATGTGAAAGGAGTTCTGGAAGAGTTGTGTAGTTGTCGAGGGACTTTGACATCTTTTCGCCTTCGACGGTAACCCATCCATTATGTACCCAGTGTCTGGCGAACTTGCGTCCCAATACGACTGCTTGGGCACGCTCATTTTCATGGTGGGGGAAAATCAGATCTTGTGCACCGCCATGTATGTCAAATCCTTCTCCCAAAAGATCCAGTGACATCACAACGCACTCTGTATGCCAGCCTGGGCGTCCATTCCCCCATGGACTTGGCCAAATCGGCTCTCCAGGTTTGGCAAACTTCCAAAGTGCGAAATCCACAGGTGAGCGCTTATTGGAATCAATCTCAACCCTGGCACCGCTTCTTAGGCTTTTGAGATCTTGGTGGGCCAAAAGCCCATATCCCTCTACCTTTGAAACATCCAAGTAAAGGCCGTCACTAGTTTCATAAGCCGCGTCTATATTGAAAAGTTTTCCAATTAAATCAACCATGCCCTCAACATAATCAAGGGCATGTGGGGTATAAGTGGGGCGGAGAATCGAGAGGGCATCCATTGACTCCCACCACTTTTCTTCGTAGAAATGAGCAATCTCGTCGCAAGTCTTTCCCTCGGCGTGTGCCCTCTGAATAATCTTGTCGTCAATATCGGTGATATTGCTGACGTAAACTACATTAAGCCCGCAGAAAGTAAGGTAACGCCTCAGAATGTCAAAGGTCAGTGCAAAACGGCCATGACCTAGGTGAGGAAAACCATAAACTGTAGGTCCGCATACATACATAGATACTTCGCCATCTCGACGTAGCTCTAGCTCCTTGACAGATCCGGTTGCAGTATCGTGAAGTTTCACCACTGAGGTACGGTAACACCAATATGAATAGCTCTGTGCCAGAGAAGCCAAAAATTGAAGGTCTTGAGGAAAAGTGGTCGAAGATCTGGGAAGAAAACCAGATTTATCGATTCACACTCACGCCTGGGATTTCGCGCGAGGAAGTTTACTCTATTGATACTCCGCCGCCCACGGTCTCTGGGAGCTTGCATGTCGGTCATGTTTTTTCCTATACCCATACGGATACTATTGCACGTTATCAAAGAATGAAAGGCAAAAAAGTCTTTTATCCCATGGGTTGGGATGACAATGGATTACCCACTGAAAGAAGAGTTCAAAACTTTTTCGGGGTCACTTGTGATCCAACACTTCCTTATGATCCAAATTTCCAAACAAAAGACACTCCATATGATCCGCCCATTGCCATTTCAAGACCTAATTTTGTAGAACTTTGCCTAAGACTTACCTCCAGAGATGAAGAAGCATTCGAGCACCTTTGGAAATACTTGGGTCTAAGTGTTGACTGGTCAAAAACCTATGCAACAATTGACAAAGAGGCAATGGCGATCTCCCAAAAGGCATTTTTAAACCTACTTAACAAAGGTTTGGCTTATCAAAGTGAGGCCCCAACTCTTTGGGATGTGGATTTTCAAACCGCAGTTGCCCAAGCTGAGCTGGAAGACAAAGAAATTGACGGCGCATTCCACAAGCTTTCATTCAAACTTGATAATGAGAGCGGGAAAGTTTTAATTGATACCACTAGGCCTGAGCTTTTACCTGCCTGCGTGGCACTTGTTGCTCACCCCGATGACAAGAGGTATCAGCCACTTTTTGGAAAATTTGCAATTACTCCTCTATTTGGAATAAAAGTCCCAATAGTTGCTCATTCTCTAGCTGATCCCGAAAAGGGAACTGGAGTGGCGATGATCTGCACCTTTGGTGACATGACCGATGTCATTTGGTGGAAGGATCTAAATCTTCCCCTCAGAGTAGTTGTAGCTAGAAATGGCCGGATGATGCCCGTTGACTTTGGAAGTGAAGCCTTTTTCTCAGCTGATCCAAAACTTGCTAATGAGAACTATGCACATTTACTCGGCAAACGAGTAGCGGGGGCTCGAAGTGCAATTGTTGAACTACTAGTTCATGAAGGCTCCATGATTGGTGAGGTTAGAAAGATAAAGCACGCCGTCAAGTTTTTTGAAAAGGGTGACAGGCCTTTAGAAATAGTAACCTCACGGCAATGGTATATAAGAACTCTAGATGCCATAGATCCGCTGTTGAAGAGGGGAGAAGAGCTCGTCTGGCACCCCCAATATATGAAAGCTAGATATGAAGCTTGGGTCAGAGGGCTAAATGGGGATTGGAATATCTCCAGACAGAGGTACTTCGGAGTGCCGTTTCCTCTTTGGTATAAAGTCGGTGAAAATGGCGCTCCTGACTATGATGCACCACTACTTCCAAGTGAGACAGACCTTCCAATTGATCCATCATCGGAGATCCCTCAAGGATATTCAGATAAGGATCGCAACCAACCAGGAGGTTTTGTTGGAGATCCCGATGTAATGGATACCTGGGCCACATCTTCACTGACTCCGCAAATTGCTGGCGGATGGATTAGCAGTCCCGAGCTTTTCAAGGCAGTCTTTCCAATGGATTTAAGACCGCAAGCTCATGACATTATAAGGACTTGGCTTTTTTCGACCGTGGTAAGGTCGCATTTTGAACATAACTCACTTCCCTTTAAGCATGCAGCTATATCTGGCTTTGTTCTCGATCCCGATCGCAAGAAAATGTCGAAGTCTAAAGGGAATGTCGTTACTCCACTTCCACTTCTGGAATCACATGGTGCTGATGCAGTGAGGTACTGGGCGGCATCTGGAAGGCCCGGGGTTGATACGGCAGTAGATGATGGTCAGATGAAAATCGGTAGAAGGCTCGTCATAAAGATTTTAAATGCATCTAAGTTTGTATTGGATCGGCTCACCAATTCAGAGGGTGAAATTGAAGTCCCGCAGCCAAAATCTTTTGAACTTCTAGATCTTGCAATGATTTCAAAACTAAATGCCGTCATAAAAACAGCAAGTGAGTCCCTTGAGCGCTATGACTACACCAGAGCCCTTGAGGTGTGTGAGAATTTTTTCTGGAACTTTTGCGATGACTATTTGGAACTAGTGAAAGTTAGAGCATATGGTCAAGATGAGAACCCAAATGTCGACTCGGCCAGATTTGCACTCTTTTCGATTTTAGAGGCGACCTTGAAACTTCTCGCTCCTTTCTTGCCATTTGCCACAGAAGAAGTCTGGTCTTGGTGGCACGAGGGCTCTATTCACTCAAATTCATGGCCCGATCCAATTGATGTTCCACCTGTCACCGGTGATTTTGAAGGTGACTGGGTTATCCAGATTGTTTCAAAAGTACTTAGTGAGATCAGGAGATCCAAGAGTGAAGCCATGCTCTCCATGAAAGCTGAAATTACGAAGTGTACCGTTTCTGCAAATGAATCCAGTATCAAAGTCTTAGAGCTAGCCCAAGGGGATTTGAGTAATGCCGGTTCTGTCAAGGATTGGGAATTCAAGGTGAGCGAAGGCGATCAACTTTTAGTAAGTGTCGAATTAGCATAGCTACTTAAGGCAATGAACCTGTCGCAAGATGTTTAGCAAGTAACCTGAAAGCTATGGCCCGCAGTCGTAGGTTTCGAAGTGGAATCACCTTTTCCTTAGCAACATTGAGGTTACGCCTCATGCTTTTGGTGGGGTTTTCCCTTTTACCAGCAATTTTATTGATACTAAACATCAGCGTTGACCAAAGAAATGCTTCCCTTGCCGATGCAAGTACTGAGGTAAAACAAATTGCAGCTGAGATCTCGGCCGAACAAGGTCTTCTAGCTCAAGCTACGCAGCAATTGGTAACTTCACTTGCTCAAGTTAAACTGGTTGAGAACTACACTTCTCAAGATTGTTCGAATCTTTTGGGCTCCATTGCAGGTCAGCTTCTTGCATATGCAAATATTGCCGTCGCTGATCTTAACGGGTCAGTGAAGTGTTCTGCACTGCCATTTACAGGCGCCATTAGTGTGGCCAATCAGAGTTTTTTCAAGCAAACTATGGAAACACAAAGTTTTTCACTAGGAGATATTACCGTTGGGAGAATATCAAAAACCGAAGTTATAGCTTACGGTGCCCCAATTTACAACCCCCAGAAGCAAGTTATTGGTGTCATATATGCTTCGGTTTCACTAAGTTATCTAAGTTCACAGCCTTTACAGCTAAGTCTTCCAAATTCCACTCAAATCAACATAACTACTCCCGATGGCAAAGTGCTTGCCACGCTGTTTGGAAATAAGTCTGAAATGGGACAAAATATGTTTGCCGTGCCTACGTTCCAATCACAAGTGGGAGCTAGTATAAGTACAGCATCAACTTTTTCAGCAACCGGTTTAGATGGCACTCCAAGGCTTTATGCAGCCGCCGAATTAGGCTCGTCTGGCCAGGGGATTTCTGGCATGGTAATTGCAGGTCTTCCTCTGTCACCAATTGAAAAACAGGCAGATCAAGATTTGTTGTTTGGACTCCTTGGAATGGCGGCCGTGGTTTTGGCAGGAGAGGGTGCAGCTTGGTTGATAGGGGTCCGACTCTTTGGTCGAATGCAGCGGCTAGCTACTACTGATCCCCTTACCGGTGTCTTTAATCGAAATCATTCGATGGAATTGGGGGAACGCGAACTAAGACGCTCCGAGCGATCTAGATTTCCACTTGCAGTTGCCATACTTGATCTGGATTTCTTCAAAAATGTAAATGATACCCATGGCCATGCTGTGGGAGACAACCTGCTGAAAGTTTGCGCCAAAGCATGCCTCAATGGGTGCCGAGATGTGGACATAGTAGGTCGGTACGGCGGCGAGGAATTCATTATTATTCTGCCCGATGCTGACGCACTTGAGGCCATTGTCATTTGCGAGAGGATTAGAGTTCTCATTGCTAATTCAAAAGTATCTGGGAAAAAGGGCGTGTCGGTAGGAGTCACTGCAAGCGTGGGGATTGCTGAAACAACAAGTGAAAGTAGAGATTTGAAGCAGCTTCTAGTACTTGCCGACGCTGCACTTTACAGGGCCAAAGAAAGCGGCAGAGACCAAGTAATTGTGTCGGATTAGCTGCTAAAAGTATAAAACTTCCACAATTTAGAATTTCTTGCATGAATATTTAGTCATGAAGCGTGAATATGTTTGGTGGAAAAAATAGTTGATATGACTTCGAAAAGACCGGTCGTTCTCGAGCCCATTGAGTTTGATTACGGATTAGAGGGCCTCTACGAGATCTTTGGGATGCGCTTGTTCCGGATTGCTTATCTTCATCTGGGTGATAAAGCACTGGCGCACGATGTGCTGCAGGATGTCTTCATCAAAATATATTTGAAGAAACCAAATTTAGATGATCCCCTTCCATATCTTACAAAATGCGTAGTTAACTCTTGTAAATCAAAACTTCGGCGCAGAAAAATTGAATTCAAGTATCTCCCAAGATTCAAAGATGGGAAGTCGGAGCAAAATCAGATAGATGAAATATTGGAGCTTCTTTCAAGACTGTCGAACAAAGAGCGTTCTGCCATAGTCCTTAGGTACTACTTAGATCTATCTACAGAGGAAATTGCAAGTGCCTTGAAGTGCAAAGTGGGCACGGTCTCATCACTTATTTCAAGGGGACAAAAAAAGTTAAAGGTCATGCTCGAGGATTCATCATTAAATGTGACTGATGAGAGCAAGAAGCCAACGCCGTTTGAAAGTGGCGTTGAACAAGTGCAAGGAGGAATTTGAAATGTCAGATGAAGCTGATGAGCCGGATTTAAATCTGGAAAGCAGGTTAAGGGATAAGTTGGGCAGTGATGCTCAATTCCCGGATGCTGATCTTAATTGGTCTGAAGTGAGATCTAAGATACCGGGAAAGAAAAAGGTAATTAAAATCAGAAATTACTTGTTGGCCTGCTTCCTATTGATTTTAACATTTGCGACAGGCTTTGAGCTGAGTGATATTAGAAGTCCGAATAGCTTCTCCTTATCTTCAGTTCCACGGCTTCCCTCCACGAGAAAGCTTGGAGCACTATCTACCGGGCCTCCACCTTTCGGAGTTTTCCAACAAAACAGAAATGCGCCACAAGCGCAAGGCGAAACCAATGGCGCTCAGTCTATTGCAAATATTGGCAACAAGCTATTTACTCGTACTACCCAAGATGGCGTAACGCTTCGAGCATTCATGGGTACCCAGATGGAAAATGCAAGCACAGAAAACAGCTGCTCAGTGACAAGCACCGTCACTCTTGAGCTTTCTGATACAAATGCGGTGATTTCACGGCAAGTTTCTTTTATGGGACGTGATACCTCGCCTTTGTTCGTGACATCTATCTCAAGTTTTGGAATCCCAGAGGGCGAGCAAGCCACTTACTTAACCGTGCAGTCAAGCTCGCTAGTCGGTGAAATATCGGTGACTTTTGCCGATGGTCAGACAGACTCTATGGTACCAGTTGGCGGGTTCTCTGTACTCGGACACATTGGAGATCCACTAAGCCTATTTCCTCAAAAGGGAACTGGAGTAATTAATGCATATTCAACTAGTGGGGCTTTAGTGGCAAGTGAGCCTCTTCAGTTGACTTCGATCACTCCTGCATCACTACCAGCTGGTGGATCACAGTCAAATTTGGGGAGCAAAGTCACTTTGCCGGGAACTATTGCTGATCAGAGCACCGTAAGTGAAATAAATGCAAGTTACGTAAACGCATTCGACTGCTCGCTTTCATACTCGCTGAGATCGCAGGACTTTGTCGATCCCGTCGGATACGGACTAACTCTAATTTCAATCATCGAGGGCCCTGGAGGATCTTACCTGAGTGGAGCCAAAGTTCAGGTAGTCGAAGTTACTCTTTCCTCACCGACCGAGGCAAATGTTAAATACAACATATTGTTTGCTAATAACCAATCCCCACCAGCCAACACCTCGGGACTGATGGGAACTGCGGAACTGACTAATGGAGTATGGAAAATTAAACCTGAAACAATGTGTTCAATTGCATCACTAGCGTGGTCAAGCTGCAGCATATAGAAATATATCCTTAACGTAAACGTAAGATATTGATCTGTGGCTATGATCAATGTATGACTTCTCATGCGGATCGTTATAAATGGATAGCCCTATCAAATACGACTCTCGGTATGTTGATGGCAACCATCAACTCATCGTCAATTCTTATTGCTCTCCCAGCAATTTTCAGAGGCATTTCACTGAATCCACTAGATCCGTCGAATTTCCCATACCTTCTTTGGATACTTATGGGTTACCTACTAGTCAGTGCAGTTGCTGTGGTGACTCTCGGGCGCTTGGGCGACATGTATGGCAGGGTAAAGATTTACAATGCTGGTTTTTTGGTTTTCACCCTGGCTGCAGTGGCACTTTCCTTAGTTGTGGGACATGGACAAGGAGCGGCACTTGAAATTGTAATCTGGCGAATGGTGCAAGCTATTGGGGGAGCAATGATCATGGCTAATGCAGTAGCGATCCTGACCGATGCTTTTCCCGCCAACCAGCGAGGAATGGCAATGGGGGTGAATATAGTTGCTGCAATAGCTGGACAGTTTTTAGGTCTAATTCTGGGTGGAGTGTTAGCAGCAGTCCAGTGGAGATTTGTGTTTTTAGTCAATGTTCCAGTTGGAACTTTTGGGACAATCTGGGCATACTTGAAGCTTAAGGACCTTGGGGCAAAGACTCCTGCCAAAATTGATTGGCCAGGCAATATTCTTTTTGCAGTAGGGCTTTCATCGGTGCTAATTGGCGTCACCTATGGCATCCAGCCCTACGGAGCCCACACTACAGGTTGGACAAACCCGATGGTTTTAGCCACGATATTTGGCGGAATTGCAGTGTTACTCGTTTTTGCAGTTGTAGAAGTTAAAAGCTCAGAGCCCATGTTTAGGTTACCGCTTTTTCGATTAAAGGCTTTTTTAATGGGTAATATTGCAGGTCTTCTAGCTTCCGTCGCCCAAGGTGGATTGATGTTCATGTTGGTCATATGGCTTCAAGGCATTTGGCTCCCACTTCATGGTTACTCATTTGAGTCAACTCCTCTGTGGGCTGGCATCTACTTGCTTCCACTTACTGCAGGTTTCCTAGTCGCAGGACCGTTGGCTGGAACGTTGAGTGATCGAATAGGTGCAAGACCATTTGCGGTGACGGGCATGATCGTTGGGGCCGTTACTTTCGGATTAATGTCACTATTAAATGCAGACTTCAGTTACGCTGAGTTTGGTTTAATTCTCTTTGCAAATGGATTAGCATTTGGTTTCTTTACGGCACCAAATACCGTCTCGATTATGAATGCCGTGCCAGCTCACGAGAGAGGGGCGGCATCTGGGATGAGAGTAACTTTTAGAAATATTGGCACTCCACTATCTATTGGTATCTTTTTCTCCCTTATGGTAATAGGACTATCAAGTACGATTCCAGATGCTATGCGCACGGGCTTAGTTGCCCATCAAGTGCCTCTCCAAACCGCAGTTAAGCTCTCAGGGGGACCACCGGTTGGCTACCTTTTTGCGGCATTTTTAGGATACAACCCAATGGGAACTTTGTTAGGCCACAAATTGCTTTCCACGCTTCCACATCAAAGCGTACAAGTATTGACTAGCAAGACCTATTTTCCGAGTCTAATTAGTGGACCTTTCATGTCGGGACTGAAAATTGTACTTATTTTTGCTGCAATTACATGTATTTTTGCTGCAATTGCTTCATATTTCCAAGGAAAGCCAGTAATAAATATGGAGGAAACCAAATGACGCCAATCTCTTCAAAGACAGAAATCAATAGTGGAGAAGTAGAGATGAAAAATAG
>JABEUL010000136.1 GCA_013044465.1 Acidimicrobiales bacterium | reverse complement strand
GGCACGAGGCGCGATGGCGACGAAGTTGTAGATCTTTTTGAAGGAGCTGCTTTTCTTGCTAATCGGACTATGGCACCTGTTTTGCCCGTCGGAATTGCTGGCTCTTATGAAGTTATGCCTAAGGGCTCTAAAATGATCAAGGCAGTGCCCGTTAACATATGTGTTGGAAAACCAATCTATCCGAAAGCTAATCCAAATGGCAAAAGAGTGCCACGGTCAGAGATCGCTTCTTTTACCAATGAACTTCAACTTGCTCTCCAAGAAGTTCAGAACGATGCCGTGGCAGCTTTAAACAAAAGGAAGAAATAGTATATGGCAGTACTTGTGACTGGGGGATCTGGTTTTATCGGAAGAAATCTGGTTAGGAATCTTCTCTCACAAGGGAGCGAAGTCGTAGTAGCTGACCTTATTGAGTTTCCTGATAATGACGTAAAGACAGTCAAAGGTGACCTAAGAGATCCTAAAGTTGCATATGATGCGCTTTCAAATGCTAGTGAGGGGATAGTTCATCTTGCCGCTTTGACTAGGGTCTTAGCTTCTATCAAAGAGCCGATGGCTTATTACGAAACAAATGTTGGCATAACTCAGAATCTGTTGGAAGGTGCGAGGAACTTTTCGATTCCCAAATTTGTTTTTGCCTCAACTAATGCCGTAGTTGGGGATATGGGCGAAGCACTCATTAATGAGAATATGAAGCTTTCGCCGCTAACGCCTTATGGAGCCACCAAGGCAGCATCCGAGATGTTGATAAGTGCCTACAGCAGTGCATATGGCATTGACTGTTCAATTCTGCGTTTCACAAACGTCTACGGCACTGATATGGAGTCAAAAGATTCCCTTGTTGCAAGACTGATGAAAGCTGCAGTATCTGGAGCGACAATTGAAATATATGGGAGTGGAAGTCAAGTTAGAGATTATGTTTTTCTAGATGATGTAGTCGAAGCAATCAAATTGGGATTTGATATAACCGGGCTAGAAACAGTTGTGGTTGGATATGGAAAATCTACAAGTGTTGTTGATCTTATTGACTTTGCTAGGAAAGCGACAAGATGTGAGATACCGACGATTCATGTTGATGCTAAACCAGGTGAGATGCCCGCTGTAAAGGTTGACAATAGAAAGCTTTTTGAACTTGGCGGAATGCCCAAAACAGATCTCCAGGCAGGGCTTGATATTGTGTGGAAATGGTGGCTGGAAAACCGCTAAAGAAGTTACGAACTACTTTTTTTCTCTTAAATAGGTTCTTGCTACAACTCTGAAATACCGCAGGCCATATATCAAGTTTTTTCCTTTCTTGGAAGTGCCACCATACCGGGCTTTCATTTTGGCTGGCCTCTCACAAACCCTAAATCCACCCAAAAGTGCATCTAAGATAACCTCTGAAGCCTGGTATTGATTTTCTTCTAAGACAAGATACTTAGCCAGTTCACCAGACATTGCTCGAAGCGGATTTGCGGTATCTGTGATATAGCTGCCTGTAAGAAAAGAGATTAAGCGGGAAAAGACTTTAACTCCTAGATTTCTAACAATGTCAGTATTTTCACTACTTCCCCGAGTCCTACTTCCCAAAACTAAGTCAGCGTCGTCTCGAAGTACGGGCTCGGCAACTGAAGCAATGTCGGCTGGGTCACACTGACCGTCTCCGTCTACGGTGATTATTACTCGAGCTCCTCTTAGCAGGGCAATTTGATACGCAATCCGCAATGCCGCTCCTTGCCCTCGCTGGGTAAAGGCTCTGGCGACATAGGCTTTTGCTTCAATTGCCATTTCATAAGTTTTGTCATCCTCACCGTCTACAACCACAAGTGGTGTGACGTTGATGTCATTTATTGAACTTGGAAGGGATTGGATGACTTGATAAATGGATTCAGCTTCTCGGTATGCTGCCATAACAATCCAGATCTGCGAAAAATCTACGCTACTGTACTTATCATCAAATTCCTTTATCGCGACAAAGTCAATAAAGACATCTTCTAGTGAGGAAACTAAAGCCATTGAATCAGGAATAAATACCTTGGTGTGAAAGTGCAGCCAAAGTGTCAGATGCAGGACGCTGCCTGTCATCACCAAGCGGACTCAATTGGGCTCCGTCTGACATAGTCCCTAAATGAAGAGCGCTAGCAGTCGATCGGAGCAGTTCTCTCAACTGCCTTGGGGGTGGGAAGTACTCATCTTCAAGAGTAACTTTTACCTCTTCGACGCCTTCAGTTGGCGCGAGCTTTGCGATAACTTCTTGAACAAGCTCCTCGGGAGCTGACGCACCGGCTGTTACGCCTATTGTTCCAAATAAATCATCTGGAAGTTCTTGTGCACTATTGATTCGAAGCACTCTGGCAGCTCCCATTGCGATTGCAACTTTTGTCAAAGCTACAGTATTTGACGAATTTGCAGATCCAACGACAACTACGGCATCGGCTCTTGTTGCAATGGATCTTAGAGCAGCTTGGCGGTTAGTAGTTGCAAAACAAAGGTCCCCGCGGCCAGGCATCCATAACTCAGGTTGAATCTCTCTAGCTTTTTCAAGTACAGATTGCCATTCATCTTGGCTAAGAGTCGTTTGAGCCAATAGCGCTGCTTTTGTGTCGCTATTAAAGTCAATATTTGCCAAGTCCTCAGGCTTTTCCACCAAATGAACAGCTTCTGGGGCAACTGCCATTGTGCCTACTGCCTCTTCGTGTCCAACATGGCCCACATAGATAATCGTGTATCCCTTGTTTGCCCTAACTTGCACTTCGTGGTGAACTTTAGTCACAAGAGGGCAAACCGCATTTACAACAACTCGTCCATTCAAGGTGGCATCTTTTTCCACATCTGGGGCAGTTCCATGCGCAGAAAGCATTAGAGGCGAATTTGGTGGAACATCATTTACATTATTTACAAATACGACGCCTTTGGCCCTAAAGGATTCCACCACAGTTTGATTGTGTACAATTTCGTGATAGCAATAAATCGGGGGAGGAAAAACCCTTACCATCCAGGACAAAGCCTTGATGGCCATTTCAACTCCTGCACAAAATCCTCTAGGCGATGCTACTAAAACTCGTCTTACTGGCACATCAAATAGGGTAGCCTTAAATAGTGTCTTGTTATACATCAGCCCGGAAAAAAGGTAATTTCTAGAGTAAATGTTTGATTCACTTTCCAATAGATTCGACACGATCTTTCAAAAGATTCGAAATAGAGGTCGTTTAAGTTCAACTGACGTCGATGAAGTGCTTCGTGAAATCCGTTTGGCTCTTTTAGAGGCCGACGTCCACATTGGAGTGGTGAGACACTTAATTGATCGACTAAGAGATGACCTTGTTGGGCTTGAGCTTTCACAGAGTTTATCTCCAGGAGAGCAGATCATAAAAGCGGTCAATCAGGAGCTAACTGCACTTTTAGGCGGCGAAGATTTCAAAATTTCATTTGCGCCAAAGCCTCCAACAGTGGTTTTACTCGCTGGACTCCAAGGATCGGGGAAAACAACCACTTCAGCAAAACTGGCTGAGTGGTTTAAATCGCAGGGAAGGCACCCACTTTTAGTTGGGGCAGACCTCCAACGACCGGCAGCTGTCGAACAGCTAAGAATTCTTGGATCTCAAGTCAAAGTTCCAGTATTTTCAGAACCGGGGAATCCGGTTGAGGTTGCCAGAAAAGGTTTAGAAGAGGCGATTCGAACTGGAAGAGATGTATTAATAGTCGATACAGCAGGTCGACTGGCAATCGATACGGAGTTGATGGATGAGGTTCGGCGAATTTCATCAACTATCACTCCGAACTACACATTCTTCGTCGTTGATGCCATGATTGGTCAAGATGCCGTCTCAACGGCTAAGGCCTTCCATGATGCACTGGATCTAGATGCCATCATTTTGACCAAACTGGATGGCGATGCCAGAGGTGGTGCTGCCCTTTCGGTGCGGGAAGTGGTTGGAAAACCAATAGCATTTGCTTCAACTGGTGAGAAAATTGGAGATTTCGACCTTTTCCACCCAGAGAGAATGGCCTCTCGGATACTTGGGATGGGCGATGTTCTCTCTTTAATTGAAAAGGCTGAAAAGACTTACGACCAAGAGGCAGCCAAGAGAGCAGCAGATGCTTTAAGTGAAGGAACCTTTAATTTAGAGGACTTTTTGGAGCAGATGCGGGAGATCAAAAAGATGGGATCATTATCAGGGCTACTTGCCATGATGCCTGGAATTCCCAAAGAGATACGTAATGCAAATATTGATGAGAAGGATATTGGCAAGCTCGAGGCGATTATTTCTTCAATGACCAGAGGTGAGAGGCTGGATCCTTCACAAATTGACGGCTCAAGAAAGCTTAGGATTGCAAACGGAGCTGGTGTGAGCACTTCTCAAGTCAATTTGGTGCTCCAGCAGTTCAAAGAGGCCAAAAAGATGATCTCTTCCATGGCGTTTGGAAACATTGCTCTGAAGAAAATAAAGAAGTCTGGAAAGAAGAAAAGTGGAGGTAGAGTAACTCCCAAAGGGGCAAATTCACCAAGTCGGCACAAGTAGTGTTCAAATTTCGTGTAAAGTACTAAGGCACTTTTACAACTAGCGCGTTCGGGGTGAACGCAGAAGGACAAACCGTGGCTGTCAAACTCCGTTTAGTACGGATGGGAAAAAAGAAACAACCTACCTACCGCATTGTGGCAGCGGACGCACGTTCGCCGCGCGACGGTCGTTTCATAGAGGTTTTGGGTTCCTATCAACCAAGGCTCGAACCATCAGGCGTGAAAATTGATGGGGATAAAGCTCTCAACTGGCTAAGAAATGGCGCACAGCCAACAGAGACTGTTGAAAAGCTTCTGAGAATCTCTGGCGTATGGGAGTCATTTAAACCCGGAGAAGCTGCCAAGTGACCTTCGGAGAGCCAGGAAATCAAAAAAATCCTGATGACGAGGTTGTAGACATTAACTACAACGAAAATGACGACTTTGATGATGAAGAGAACGAAGTTGAAGTTGGCCAGCCACACTTTGACAATACGGGCAATACGGTAGTTGGAGCCAGTGCCAAGGCAGTCTTGGAGCACATTGCAACATCTCTTGTTTCTGATCCTGAATCAGTGGAGGTGGAGATCGAAGGTGGGGAAAACGGAGAGCCAGTTCGCTTGACTCTACACGTAGGGCCAGACGATGTCGGGCGAGTAATTGGTCGACAAGGCAGAGTAGCGAAGGCTATTCGAACTGTGGTGAGATCGGCTACGGCTCATGAGGGATACCGAGTTTCAATAGATATTGCTGACGACTGATTCTTCTCGTTAGAAGATAAGAGCTTTTATCGCTTAAGCTTTTGGAGATGGATAACCTTCTCTTAGTTGGAAGAATAACTACCGCACATGGTTTGCGTGGGGAAGTTGTAGTGAGTCTAATTTCAAATGTTGACAGTAGACTCCAAGCAAATGCCGAACTTTCACTTACAAATAAAGAACCTTTTGAACTAGTCCATATCGAAGATTCCAGGAAGCATCAAGATAAGTGGCTAGTCAAATTTTCTGGGATAAATACTCGAAATGAGGCCTTGGCATTAAGTGGAAAGCAACTATATGCAGAGCCCATCGTAAATAACGATGGTAATGAACTATTTGTCCACGAACTAATAGGTCTATCAGTAATTGATCAGGATGGAATTGAAAGAGGAAAGGTAGTTGCTCTTGAGGCCAACCCAGCCAGCGATCTTTTGGTTCTAGATAGTGGAGCACTCGTTCCGCTTCGATTTGTAGATGTGAGGGCTGACTCTGATTTGACTCTTGATGTGATTAACGTGACGGTTCCAGCTGGTCTTTTTGAAATATATGATGACAAAAAAGAACAACCAGAGAAAAAAGCGAAAAAAACCTATCGAAAGATCAAGCTAGATGCGTCCCAAAAGAGCCAGGAATGATACTTTTTGGCTGGTGGTGGCATACTTTATTTGGAGAGATAGATGCGGATTGACTTTTTGACAATTTTTCCTGAAATTATTGAAAGCTACTCAAACAACGCAATTTTCAAAAGGGCAATTAGTTCGAAACTGGTTTCCATTAATGTCACAAACATTCGAGATTTTGCAACCGACAAGCACAATAGCGTGGACGATACTCCCCTAGGTGGGGGACCGGGAATGGTTATGACTGTTGGCCCGATTGTCGCTGCAATTGAAGCTGGGCTAGAAAAAGGCATGAAGCGGCCGATAATTGTCATGAGTCCAAGTGGAGAGCGCTTTAGTCAAAAAAAGGCCGAGGAGTTAAGCAAATTGGAGGGATTTTCTCTTCTTTGCGGACGTTATGAAGGAATTGACGAAAGAGTAGTCACCAAGTACTGCGACGCTGAATTTT
>JABEUL010000135.1 GCA_013044465.1 Acidimicrobiales bacterium | reverse complement strand
TTAGCCCCTATTTGGGGGTAAATCTTAATTGGAGTGGCCCAATCGGATCGAACGATCAAGCCCCACTTGCCATATCCCAACTTCTTATTAGCGGGAAAATTGCGTCTAACCAGGATTTAGCTGCAAAAATCCTGCTTGAGCTCGATTCGATACTTGAGAAGTTAAAAACTCCGTTACAAAGGGTGGAAGTGGCATCTGACTTTAGAAATGCGTGTGCCACATTGGGCCAACAGGTCAGAGTGGTCACTCTTAATGACAGAGAGGGATTCACTGGGCTAGCTGCTGACATCACAGCGGAAGGGCATCTAGTTGTTGAAACTCCAATTTGTCTAAAGACAGTCACAGCAGGGGACATCTATCATTTAAAGTGCATCGTCTAGCTATTAAACTAACTATTGTTGCAATTTTGGTGCAACCAATGTCAATTTTCAATTAAGATTTTCAATTCGTGAACATACTTATTACTGGAGCCGCAGGATTTATTGGATCTAACTTTGTTCGATACTGGATAAAGCATTACCCAAACGACAACGTGGTTGCCTTAGACGCCCTAACATATGCCGGGAATCGGCCAAGTCTTTTAGACTGCGAAGGGAAAATGACCTTCGCTCAAGGTGATATTGGAGACCTTGATTTATGTGAGGAACTTCTTTCAACTCATCAAATCAATGTGGTGGTCAATTTTGCTGCTGAATCGCATAACTCCTTAGCCATCATTGACCCCGGTCGATTTTTCAGGACAAATGTACTAGGCACTCAGATGCTTTGTGAAGCAGCCAGAAGAGTTGGTGTTGATCGTTTTCACCATATTTCAACTTGTGAAGTCTATGGAGATCTCGATTTAGATTCCAAAGAAATGTTTACTGAGAGCTCTCCTTATCGACCGAGAACCCCTTATAATGCTGCAAAAGCCGGTGGAGATCATGCAGTTAGGGCCTACTACGAAACTTTTGGGTTGCCCATAACCATCACAAACTGTTCAAACAACTACGGCCCATTCCAGTTTCCAGAAAAAGTCATTCCGGTTTTTACTACCAAGGCCATGAATGACCAGCCCATTCCACTTTATGCATCGACTCAAAATAAACGAGAGTGGATTCATGTCGATGATCACTGCAGCGCAATTGATGCTGTTTTAACTAGGGGAGTAGAAGGTGAAACATATCATGTTGGAACTGGACGTGAAGCATCTATCACCGAGATTGCAGACAAGGTATTAGGAGCATTAGGAAAACCTGAGTCTTTGAAGACTATTGTCCCTGACCGCCCGGGACATGACCGCCGTTATCTTTTAGATTCCACGAAGATTAGGCATCAATTGGGTTGGGAGCCATCAATTCCATTCGAGCAAGGCTTGGAAGATACTGTTAAGTGGTATGCAAACAATCGAGAGTGGTGGGAACCATTGTTAGAGAGAGCACCTGTATCTGAAGACAGTGCATGGTCAAAACCTAGTTCATCCAACTAGGAGATACTATGAAGCCTCTCAAGATTTTGGTAACAGGAGCCAACGGTCAGCTTGGTCAAGATCTCATGAATCTTCTTGGTGGTATTGAACCAAAAGGTGCGATAAGAGGGAGAACTAAACTCACTCAAACTGGGATTATTGAAGCCGTAGGCGTTGACATAGACACTCTTGACATCACCAAAAGAGACCAAGTTTTAGAAGCTTTCGACCAAATTGGACCGGATGTGGTAATTCACTGTGCTGCATATACTGCAACTGACAAGTGTGAAACAGAACCCGAAATGGCCTTTAAAGTCAATGCGGTTGGAACTAGAAACATTGTAGAAGGCGCCAGATCTCAAGGCTCTCACGTAATCTATGTATCCACTGACTATGTTTTTGACGGCAACTTAGGTAGACCATATGTGGAGTGGGATATTCCCAGTCCAGTATCCGTATATGGAAAATCGAAGCTGGGAGGCGAGCGAGAACTTTATCCGGGTGACACTATCGTCCGCACTTCTTGGGTTTGTGGATTTTTCGGGGCCAATATGGTCAAGACCGTACTCAGTCTTAAAGATGGAAGTAATCCACTTTATTTTGTAGATGACCAATTTGGATGCCCCACTTTCACTGCTGAGTTGTCAGTGAAGTTGCGCGATTTGGCAATGTCAGGGCACCCCGGAATATTTCATGTTACAAACCAGGGTCCGACGAATTGGTATGAATTTGTAAGAGAGATCATGGACAAATGTGGTGGAGACAAAGAGCGAATAAATCCAATTCCAACCAAAGACCTAGATCCGCCAAGACCAGCACCTAGACCACCGTATTCGGTGCTTGACAATGCCGCACTGCGACTACTTGACCTAGAGCTACTTCCGCATTGGAGCGAATCCCTTGAGGCATTGTTGTCAGCGCTTGATACCTAATGGGCAAAGTTGGCAAGAGTGAGCTTTTTTCTCTAGTCCATTCGAGAAGCTTTTTGGACTCTTAAGTGCGAAAGATTTACGCCATTATTGTCGATTATGGTGCGGGTCAAGATCTACTGAGCCTTGTCAGAGCTCTAGGCAAAGAGACCATTGACCAGGTAATTGTTGTGGATAACGGAGCATCTGATGGACTAGCTCCTCGCGCAAAGGACGTTTTATCACCTTTGCAGGCAAATGTTCTAGTCATAGAAAGTGAGATCAACAGAGGTTTTGGCTCCGGGGTAAATTCTGCGGCAGTAGCCATAAAAGACGCCAAACTCGGTGATTTTTTTCTCATTTTAAATCCCGATGTGGTAATCGATAGTTCAGTAATTATTGGCTTGGCCCAGGTATTGGATGAAAATGGCAGTTGCGGGCTAGCTGGGCCCAAACTAGTTGATGAAAATGGGGATTTTTATCCATCAGCTAGAAAGTTCCCATCTGTTATAGATGCTTTTTTCCACGCGATGCTGCATCCCTTTTGGTCCGCCAATCCTTTCTCAAAAAGGTACATGGGCAGGGATTATGATCCAAGTCTCGAGGAAGCAATGCCAGTGGACTGGGTAAGTGGGGCTTGTTTTATGATCCGCTACGAGGATTTTATAAGAGTTGGTGGATTTGATGAAAGGTTCTTTTTATACCTTGAAGATGTGGATTTATGCTTTAGATTGCACGAAATGGCCAGGTCAATTCTCTGGTGTCCATATCTAAAAGTCCAGCATAAAGGTGGTGGCACCACTAAAATCGCAAATTTGCGCTCTATCTCGGCTCATCACAACTCAGCAATTGCCTATGAGAGGAAAAATGCGAGGGGATTTCGCAAATGTTTACTTCCTATGGCTGTAATCGTTCTAAGATTAAGGCAAGGAATTACACTCCTTGCCCGATGGTGGAAAAAGTCCAGCTAAGCTCGCGATAATTGTAAATGCGCCACAGGTAAAAGGGGTGTTTTGTCGATCGAGATACTTCATTAATCCCAAGGAGTTTAATGGCACGTGGAAATATAAATAGGGTTGCAAGAGCAGCTGCCTCCGGTGGAAGCCGTACGTATAAGGAATCTACTCCGTGGGGGTATTACTCAGTTTTGATTGTAATTGCCGTATTGGGAATGGTCGGGATTGTGTTTTCTCGCATAGGAATGCAAGCTAGGGCAGTTGCAGCCTCAACTACTACTTCGGTTCCAGCTTCGGCTCTCCCAGTTGTTGGCACTTCTTGGAAAGAGGCAATTGGATTTGATATTTGTGGAACATTCCAAAAGAACCTTCCACCAAGTTCTAATACCTCAACCGTTGGAATCACCACAGATGGCAACGGAATAATTGATATTGCTCCGAAATCAGCATCTGAATCGGGATCAAAAGCAACATTGGGATATTTTGTGAACCACTACACGGGGCTTACTCTAACTTCCAATACTTTTCAGTATCCTGGCCAAGTTGAGCACAAAAATGGTGGAGTATGTCCTGGCCTGAAAGGAAAAGCAAACGTGGAGGTTTGGGTATTTAACTCGCTGCTTGATAAAACGGGGCATAAAATTACTACTAATCCAGATGGTCTTAAACTGGTAAATGCGGCTTTAATAACCGTGGCTTATGTGCCATCGGAGTCCAAAATCACGCAGCCACCATCGGCGACAGCCCTGCAGATTGCAAATACCACCGTGCCACAGACAAGTTCTCCTTCGGTTTCAGTTCCACCAGGAGTGTCACTAACAAGCGGCATTGGGACTGCACCTGTGACAACGAGTCCGACTACAGCTAAAGGCTAGCGTGAAGGCAGTAATCCTGGTTGGAGGAGAAGGAACAAGGTTAAGGCCTTTAACTTATTCCACTCCGAAGCAGATGCTTAAAGTATCTGGGCTCACCATGATTGAGCGGGTGCTTGAACACTTAAAGCGCCACGGCATAGATGAGGCCATACTTTCTCTTGGCTATAAGCCCGAGCCGTTTTTGAAGGCATTCCCAGATGGAATTGCATGCGGTGTGAAGCTTTCATATGCTCTTGAGAGCGAGCCACTCGACACTGCTGGTGCTATCAGATTCGCGGCCCGCTACGGGAACATCACAGAGACTTTTGTGGTGTGTAACGGGGATGTCCTTACTGATCTTGATATCTCTGAAGTGCTCGACTTTCATTCAAAACATGGCGGCGATGCCACAATTGCACTTACTCCTGTTGAGGATCCTTCCCGATATGGCGTTGTTCCAACTGACCCGACAGGAAAGGTTGAGGCCTTTATCGAAAAGCCTCCTAGGGATCAGGCACCGACAAATCTAATCAATGCCGGAACCTATGTATTTGAGCCACAAGTATTGGATTTAATTGAAAGTGACAGAAGGGTGTCAATTGAGAGGGAAACATTTCCAATGCTTGTTGCCAAGGGTACATTGTTCGCAATTGGTTCTCACTCCTACTGGATAGATGCAGGAACCAAAGAGAGTTACATGCGAGCTAGCTTCGATTTAATTGGCTCAAAGAGGCCGTCACCTTTATTACCCGGATACGAACAGTTGGGCACGAATATATATGTTTCAAACGGAGGGAACGAAAGTAGCGCAAAGCAAATAAAAGATCATGTAGGCAACTTCAGATCCCCAGTGCTGATGGGGAAAAATGCCAGATTGGGAAGTGATGTGAGAATCGAACAGTCGGCGATGGGCGACAGAGTTGAACTTGGAACTTCAGCCCAGATCGTTGATAGCATAATCGGGGATAACTGCAAAATTGGAGATGGAGCAAAAGTGATTAACTCGATTCTTGCTGATGGAGTTGAGATTGGATCTGGGAGCGTTGTGAATAACTGTGTATTAGCTATTTCTACAACTGTTCCCCAAAATAGTGAAGTATTAGATGCCAAAGTAAGGACCATTAAGTAG
>JABEUL010000134.1 GCA_013044465.1 Acidimicrobiales bacterium | reverse complement strand
GATATTGAAAACGTACTTGGTGGGATCGAAGAGCTTAAAGAAGTAGCAGATAGCTTGAGAGTAATTTATCTAGATGCATCCGATGACACTTTGATAAGGCGTTTTGAAGGAACAAGGCGTCCTCACCCAGTTGGGGCTGCTTCCATAGCAGAAGCTATTTCAAAAGAGCGCAAACTGCTAACTCCGCTTCGAGGAATCGCTGATTTTGTCCTAGATACAGGGAATCTTCATGTGCATCAGCTGAGGCAGCGACTTCAGGAGATGTTTTCATTAGATACTAAGCAAGGAATAGAAGCCAGAGTAGTGTCCTTTGGATATGCCCACGGAGTACCAACTGATATTGACCTTTTATTTGATGTTAGGTTTCTTGAAAATCCTCACTGGGATGTAAATCTTCGACCAAAAACAGGGCTGGACCAAGAGGTCAGCGACTTCGTTTTGAATCAAAGCGATGCCAAAGCCTTTATTAGAGATCTAGACCAACTTTTTGCAACAGTGCTACCTGGTTTTGTCCGAGAAGGCAAAAGCTACTTAACAGTTGCCATCGGCTGCACAGGTGGGAGGCACCGATCGGTGGCAATAGCTAATGCCGTGGGCGAGCTGCTCACCGCCAAAGGGCTGGCCGCCAAAGTGGTTCATAGGGATTTGGGAAAATAGGACGAATATTTTGTCACATTGATATGCTGGACTTTTACACTTGACGGCCTGATTTCTGGTTCCTTGGCTGAATAATCAAGAAGTGGGCTCTTGCAGTGCTATCGTTTTAAACGATAGTGGTTCGTCAAAATGATTCGCTATTAGATCGAAACTAGGCTTAACCTGATCATTGGAATTTGATCACTGAACGATAGGGAGAAAGAAATGAGTGTGAGGGTGGCAATTAACGGCTTTGGTCGGATTGGTCGTAATTTCATAAGAGCTCTAAGGGAAGCTGACACCGATTTGGACCTTGTCGCTATAAACGATCTGGTTGACCTTGAGACAAATGCCGCACTTCTCAGATCTGATAGTACCCAGGGTCGATTCAAGGGAAGTGTAGAAATTGGCACCGACGGCATAGTAATTGACGGAAAACCAGTCAAGATCATTGCCCAAAGAGATCCTAAGAATTTGCCTTGGGAAGAACTTGGAATCGATGTAGTAGTTGAATCAACTGGGCGTTTCACTAACAGAGATGACGCTTACTCACATATTGTGGCAGGAGCAAAGCGGGTGATTGTTTCGGCACCTTCAAAAGGAGCTGATGCAACAATAGTCATGGGAGTAAACGAAGAAACTTTTGATCCGACCATCCATTTGGTGATTTCCAATGCATCATGTACTACTAACTGTTTTGTTCCTATGGTCAAGGTTGTAGACGACGCTTTCACTTTACGAACGGCTCTCATGACAACTGTGCATGCAATGACTAATGATCAAAATTTGCTGGACTTAGCTCATAGCGATCTCAGAAGGGCCCGAGCAGCAAGCGTTAATATTGTCCCAACATCCACAGGGGCGGCAAGGGCAACCGGCCTTGTGCTGCAATCAATGGTGGGAAAGCTAGATGGCACCTCTCTTAGAGTGCCTGTTGTAGATGGATCTATAACCGATATGACAGGAATTGTGGAGAAAAAAGTTTCAGTTAATGAAATCAATGAAGCATTTCACAGAGCCGCAACCGAGTCTCGCCTGTCGAAAGTTCTTTCTTATTCAACTGATCCGTTAGTCTCCTCAGACATTATTGGGAATCCTTCCTCTTGTGTTTTTGACTCTCCTTTGACAATGGCTCAAGATGCAGGTGGCGGAGCTACTTTGATCAAAGTGTTTGGTTGGTATGACAACGAGTGGGGTTATTCCAATCGACTAGTTGACCTGGTTGACTACGTGGGCAAGAAGGCCTGACAAAGTCAAATGACTTCCTTGAATTGGACCATGTTGCCCGTGCTCGAAGATTTGCCTGATCTCAATGGTGCACGAGTGCTGGTCAGGGCTGATTTGAATGTGCCTTTGGTTAAAAATCCCTCTGCAAAAGCCGGAGAGTCGCTTTGGAGTGTCGGTGATGATTTCAGAATTCGCTCTTGTGTCCCAACTCTTTTTTGGTTGGCCAATAATGGGGCGAAAATCACTGTGTGCTCCCACCTCGGCCGACCCCATGGGGAGCCGGATCCGAGATGGGAGATGGCGCCAGTTGCCAAAAGACTCGCAGAAATAGGTCCCCCTGTGACAGTTCTTGAGAACTTGCGCTTTAACGCTGGAGAAGAAGCAAATGATGCAGATTTTGTGAAGGCTCTGATTGAAAACCAAGACTATTTTGTAAATGATGCTTTTGGAGTTTCCCATCGCTCACACGCCTCTGTCGTTGGTCCGCCACTGTATATGCCCAGTGCAGCAGGCAGACTTCTAGAGCGCGAAGTTGAAGTGCTAACTGGTTTACTTGAGCGTCCTTCAAAGCCATTTATCGCCGTAGTCGGAGGTGCCAAAGTTAGTGAGAAACTCGGAGTTTTAACATCGCTGTCTAAAGTTGCGGACAAGATTTTAGTTGGAGGTGCCATGGCATTTACTTTCTTTAGGGCGATGGGACTTTCGATCGGGGATTCATTGGTGGAACCCGACAGAGTAGACGAGTGTCGAAAGTTACTAGAGTCCAGTGCCACTGTTATAGTGCCAACTGACACTGTTTGCCTTTCTCCGGATGGAAAATTTGGACCGGATGGGCAAAGCGGAACTACAAGAATTATTGAAGGAGATATTCCGGAACACTGGAGTGGCTTAGATATTGGTCCAATTACCACTCAAAGGTATGCAAAAGAGGTGGAGAACGCCCAAACCGTATTTTGGAATGGCCCTATGGGTGTTTGTGAAGATTCCAGATTCAAAGAGGGCACTCGAGGGGTTGCCCAGGCTGTTGCCAAATGTCCCGGATTCACAGTCGTGGGTGGTGGGGATAGTGCTAAGGCTCTTGGTGATTTGGGATTAACAGGAGCTGCTGATTACGTATCTACTGGTGGGGGAGCCTCCCTCGAACTTATTGAGTGCGGCGACTTGCCGGGTCTTAAGGCGCTAAGAGATTCGGTGATATTTAATGGCAGATGAGACTTTGGCCCCCAATTCACCTGGTTCTAGGCGGAGGCTTGTAAGCGGGAACTGGAAGATGAATCACACCCACTTTGAAGCAGTCCAGATGATTCACCACTTTGCAG
>JABEUL010000133.1 GCA_013044465.1 Acidimicrobiales bacterium | reverse complement strand
CCGGCGGCGGTCATAAATGTTCTTTCGCCTCCTTTTTCAACTACCCCGACTGTGAACCCGCTATCTTCTCCGTGGATAAATCCCAAGGGTGCTGAAATCCCCTCAATTTCGAGATCTCTAGCAACCTGTCGTCCAAAAGGACCATCACCGATTCGCCCTAGATAGACTGATTCAAGACCCATACGTTTGGAAGCACTACACACATTGAAACCTCCACCACTTGTGATCCTTTTGTCAGAGGCAAATGTGTCGCTTCCTCTCTCAGGCAGCGTTTCGACATACACCATCACGTCTACCAGTATTGACCCGACAACAATAAGTCTCTTGGGTAATGGTTTAATAAAATGTTTGTCGTAACTAGATAGTGCTGTGGAAATTTGAGCACTTTTAGAGCTTTCAACATTTCCGCAAAGTTTGATAACACTACTATTTAATTCGACATTTATCGATCCCAACTGGGAACGTGTAGAGATGGTATTGAAGATCAGATAAATAATGAAAGCAGCAAGGCCCCCAAAAAAGAAACCGAAGCTACCTTCGCTTAAAAAGCCCTTAACCAGTGGACCTTGGAACCAGGGGCAAACCGTTGCACAAAGGGCTACGGCTATTCCTGCCAACCAACTTAAGATTGCGTCAAATCGAAAAGTAAACATACGCCGATTCTCATTCTTCAGGTATGCGGCCCATTTCAAATCTGGGTTTTTCCTGTGCAAGTATCCAACTAACATATCTGCAACAATGACTCCACCCCAAGGGGCCAAACCGTCAGCTAGGACCTGGAGAAAGCTCTCAAATGGAGACATAAACCCCGAATGTCCAAGCAGAACAACTAGGCCACCAAGAAGCACTACTGCGGCATCTATCACCACAGTTTTAGAACGAGCTATCTTTACTCCAAAGGCTAATAGATTGAGCCCCGACGAGTAACATGCCAAATCTGTTTCGGCAAGCATTCCTCCAAGAGCAGCAAGAAGAAATGGGATTGCACAGTATCTAGGCAGAGCTAACCCTATTGAATGAATCGGGTTAAGACTTGTAGTCAGAGTTGGAATGGCAGAAGCTGCATAATACCCGACCATGATTAAAACCACCGTCGGGACACTTGCTGCCAAGGTAACCCAGACTACAATGGAGCGATTCGAAACGGATTCTGGCAGATACCTGCTGTAGTCAGCAGCTAGATTAATCCAGCTAATGCCGGTTCCAGCTGCAATTATGCTTGTCACCGCCACTACTGCGCCAAACGGGGCATGACTCGAAAATATTGCCATGTGACCACGGGTATGAAAAATGAGAAATGGCAAGATCAAGAGAGTCAAAGCTCCAAATACAATGGATGCGATTCTTTGGAACTTAACAATTGCAGCATGTCCAAATATTCCCATTATTAATGACAGTGCCACTACTGCCAACAATGAAGATGCTTCTAAAGTCGAACTGACTTGCACTGAAAAAATAGTTGATACAAGTGAAGAAAGCGACCAAGTGGCAATCACGGATGCAACTATCTCCCACCCAAGAATGCTGATCCAGCTAACAGCAGTCGGTGCCATGTTGCCCCTGTTGCCAAAAACAGATCGTGACAGTGCCAAGGTTGGAAGCCCGGACTTTGCACCTGCAACCGAAACTAGTCCGACAAAAAGAAAGGAAACAAATGTTCCTACAACTGCTGCTAGCAATGCCTGGGCAAAATTAAGTCCAAATCCAGCTACCAAGCCGCCATAAACAATAGAAAGCACTCCAATGTTTGCACCAAACCATACCCATCCAACATCTCTCACCGATCCATATCGTGAAAGGTCTTCTACGGTTTCAATGCCTCTAGTTTCTTTAATCATTAAGAACCTCAAGCATATCGGTTTGTTCGAATACTGCTTAATCTACATTCAAGCATTGTTGCAAAACAATGTATATTGAGCAGTAGCTAAACGGTCTTCCGAGACAAAAGTGCAATTAAAGCAATACCCTAAATTCCGCGAGACTCTAAAAATGTAGAACTAGCCTTGTGGGAACTTGGACACCTATAAGTTTAAAATTAGATAAATGACGCTCAGCAAAAATTTCAAAGTATCAGATTGGTTCCGGCTTTATTAGATCCTTTAGCCAGGGAACATGTTTATAATTTTTTGGAGTCAAATTCCTTGAATGCTTTTATGCCTCGTGAGATGCCGCTGTAGCGAGGTCTTCGTTTTATTTCGGCTTTTTTACTCGAGTTAATTATTAGACTGGCATTCCGGCCGCAACGGAACTTTCTTAAAGAATTAAATTCCCAAACTACACTAACTACTTTGAATCAATTTTTAAATTACCTTTCTCATTCTCTTCTTTTTGATTTGAACCACAGCTTTCTCGAATTCAGTCTTTTGATGCGAAACATTTACAATCTCCTTTATTGCAAGTCAGTCAAAAATCGCGATGTGTAACTTCTAATTAGGTGGTATTGGAATGGTTAGTCTTTCAAAATGCAGATATTCGTCCATATTAAGGTCTTTAAGGGCTCATTCGAAGACCGAATTTACGGGGACTCAATGCCACTAAGATAGAGGGGAACTTTGAGCGACCAAACTAGGATAAAGTACTAGTACTTAACATTGCACTGAGAGTAAGTGATCTTTGCTGAAAGGTATAAGAAAATGACCGATACATCTGAACAAGAAATTGACACAAGACCCAGGGGAAGTGCGCGGGTTGTCTACTTAGGACCAGTTGCTCCTCACTGGGACATCGACGCAGTTTTTGGAGATAGAAACCTTATAGAGGAGTTTCGGATCAGAGCTTTAGCGAGACTTAGTTACTTGCCACCTCACGACCCACAGTTCCGAAGAAATCGAGAAAGAGTTATAAGAGACGCAGAGCGTGAACTCATTACCTTGGAATGGGATCTTGGCGTGCCTGAAGAAGCTATCGCTGAGGCCCCTCCCATCTGAGTCCATTTAAACCTATCCAACCAAAGTTCCGGGGATTCGAGCTCAGAAGGAAGTGGCAAACCGTTCTCCGAGTTAAATAAGTTTGCAAGGGCGTTTAGGCCAGCTAGATCTACTACTTCAGAGATAAATTTCTCGCCCATTTCAATATTTGATTGATCAAGAGTAAGGCCAAATAGGGTTTCACCATATTTGACTGCTTCAGATCTAGTTACCCGTCGCCTAATCAATGATTCTTCGAGAAGCGACACATTGCCCAAAGTTTTCTCAATAATTGAGTGTCCAACATAATGGATAAAACCTTCAATGGCAGCGATGCCAGCGCTTATGGATTCTGCTGCCCAAATTTGTTCAAGGGTTTGTTGGCCTCCAAACATTGCCTCTGGATCGCCAAAAGCACTCTCAAGTGCACTTGGATCAGTTAGGTCAACATTTTGCAATTTCGAAGCGATTTCATCTGCATCCATCTTCATTCCTCTTGCATGAGCGCTTATAAGCTCCCTTATGGATTTATCAATGTGGGGTGACGAAAAAACTACCAACATCAACATCTCTCTTGTCAATACCCACAACCTGACAGATTCAAGGTCAAGTGACCAGTCATTTGCAAAAGTAGTTACATTAGATGTCACCACAATGAGTTCTTTTCTCTCGACCCTAGGTAGCGGAAGGTCATAAGCCCCAAATGTGGTCTGTGCCAAATGGCCAACCATTGAACCAATTTGCATAGCGAGCATGGCTGGAGCGATCATTTGAGATATCTGCGAGATAAATTTAAACATCAT
>JABEUL010000132.1 GCA_013044465.1 Acidimicrobiales bacterium | reverse complement strand
GAATAAATCAGCAGTCTCCTAGACCGCTCATATTCATCATTCTTAAGATAACCTTTCGCCTCGCCTCGCTTCACGAGAGATTACCTCCTCGAGTGAGAGCTCGATAGTTTCAGTCAACGTTTTCGCACCTAGAACTTCTTTCGGTCTTTCGACAAAAGTTTTATCTATATCATTACTTATGTTCTTCAAAGTCAGCCCCCTTTAGCTATCTCGCTCCGTTTGCATATGGTCAATACTGCTCTTGTTCTCATTAGCTTATACTGACCTCAGAAAGTATGCTTCTTGGTTGGTGCAAGCTGCTAATTAATCTCGCGAACGTAATGCTAAATCTGAATAGGTCAATCTAAGATGGCTAGCGGTTGCTTCCAGCCAAAATCAGAGTTGTTCAAAGTTTAACCAAGTATGAAAACTCACTTGGCTTGGCGAGTTGACTCATTGAAAATGTCCGCTTAGACCCATACGTTGCCTCATTAGAAATGTCCGTTTCGCTCTGTTAGGTAGATGATCTGGACTAAGCCTGTATTTATGGAGCTAACAATGAGCCAACGTCAAGCAGTAACCCGGAAAAAGGCCCTCGCCTACGCCAAGGCGAAGCGACCTGAAAAGGTAAGAATTTTAGATGAGATAGTTGAATTGACTGGGTGGCATCGGGACCACACTAGAAGAGCACTACGTGAGGCAATGAAGCTGAAAATACTCAAACCTGCCACCGGCCGTATTCCTCTCTATGACTCCTCAATTATTGAGGCTCTGGTTATTTGCTGGACATTAAGTCGAGCTCCCTCTGGAAAGCGTTTGGCCCCAATGCTCACAAATCTCGTTCCGCTACTCAGGCGTGATGGGGATCTTGATTTAAGCGTCGCTGAAGCAGCATTACTAGTCCAAATGAGTGCAGCCACAATAGATCGCTCCCTAGCTCCCAATAGAGCAGAACTTGGTCTTAGAGGGCGTTCTCATACTAAGCCTGGAACACTCTTAAAATCACAGATCCCAATTCGTACATGGTCACAGTGGAATGAAAATAAGCCAGGTTTTGTCGAAATTGATCTGGTCGGCCATGAAGGTGGTGAAGCAATCGGAGAACACTGCTATACCCTTACAGTTACTGACATTGCAACCGGTTGGACAATCAATCGTTCGGTCAAGAACAAAGCGGCGATCTGGGTACTTGAGGCACTTGACTACGTCATCTCCAAGTTCCCATTTCCAATCCTAGGAATCGATAGCGACAACGGCTCTGAGTTCATTAACGCCCATCTACTACAGTACTGTAGAGATCACGAAATCACCTTCACTCGCTCTAGGTCAGGTAACAAAAATGATGGTGCCTATGTAGAGCAGAAGAACTGGACTCATGTGCGTGAACTTGTTGGATACTTGCGTTACGATACACCAGCAGAGTTAGCCAAGCTCAATGAGATCTGGGAGGTAAATGACAGATTTACCAACTATCTTCAAGCCCAGCAGAAGTTGATCTCCAAGACTCGAAATGGAGCAAAAGTCACTAAAAAGTACGACTTAGCAAAAAGTCCATTTCAACGAGCAAATATACATAAAAGTACTTCAGCCAAGTCAAAACTCACTATGAAAAAGACGATGGATAAACTGCACCCAGGAGCGCTATCTCGCCATATTCAGGACCTCGCCGGAGAACTCCAAAAGATGTCACTCTCGAAAGCTCCAGCGGCAAGAAAACCCGTCGTAAATACATCATGGAACCGATCTCCAGGCGGACATTTCCAAATGAGTCTATGATTGAGCTTCCCGGACATTTTCTAATGAGGCAACACGACCAAGATGCTCATTCAGCTCCTTTTTGGAAAGCTCTTCTAGAAATCGCTTAATCATTAAAGATAGCAAGCCATCTTTGCCCAACAGGTCATCAATTGACTTTAGGTTGAATTTTTCAACCATAGCTTTATCGCTTTTGACCAGAGCACGGGCAAGCTCAGCAAGAGTGGCCGATTGTTGAGCTAATTTATTACCTTTAACTACACTGGTTCTTGTAACCATTTTACTCCTTTTTTAGATAAAGTAGCTAATGGTGTACATATAAATGGACACATTCTTTGCCCCAGTTATCTGCCTCACTGAGCGTGCTATTTGCAGAAAACTCACTAGCTAACCACACTATGGATGGATTAGATGGGTCAAGTTGGCTACCTCCATAATCACCCGATCTGCTTGAGCAAGTAATTTCGCCATAACGAAACAGGTCGCTTCTGTAATAACTCCGATAGATAGTGGAACCAAACCAAATACATGCTATGATAATTGTAAAAGCGGTGGAGTTCGCTTAGAATCTACCTATACGGTCAATGACTCCTGAATTTAAATTTAGTATTTTAGTTGCGAAATGAGAAACAGGATGATTAGCATTGTTTATGATAGATGAGATAGATTGTTGACAATGACTCCCTATATTGCATACAATATAGTTCAAGTTATCGTGGTTATGATATTTTCGCCACTTATATCTGGTATAATTACCAAAGGTAAAGAGCGACTTCAATCCCGTCAAGGTCCGAGTGTTTTACAGCCATACCGAAACATTATTAAGTTTTTTGCTAAAGATGAAGTGGTCTCTGAAACAAGTTCGTGGATTTCTAGATTCACTCCTTATATAGTTTTTGTAACACCGATTTTTGTTTCATTACTTATTCCCGTTCTAACGGATTATCCCCTATTTTTGGCATTCATGGCCGATATGGTAGGAGTTGGTTTCGTACTAGCGCTCAGCAGCTTTTTTGCAACATGTGCGGCAGTTGATGGTGGCAACCCATACGGTCCCATAGGGGCTAGCAGAACCAGAATGGTATCATTTCTTGCTGAACCTGTTTTTATAATAGTTTTTTACACAATCTCTTTTGTAGCAGGATCTACGATACCTTACATAGTGCAACAGCACTGGACAACTTTAGGTGCTTTTGTTTCCCCATCACATATTCTTATTCTTGTTGCGTTTTTTATGCTAATTGTCGCTGAAACTGGACACCTGCCAGTCGACAACCCGTCTGGTCACTTTGAGTTGGCAATGATCGATGAATCCAAAACATTGGAATACTCTGGACCATCAGCTGCTCTTTATTTGTGGGGATCAAACATGAAGTTATTTGTCCTACTGATAGTATTTTCAAATGTATTAGCGTCCCCGTGGGGACTGGCAAGTACAACAAATTTAATACAAGTTGTTTTGGCAATACCGCTGATCTTGTTAAAAGTTATTATAGCATCATTATTAATAATTGCAGTTGACTCCTCACTTTCGAAATTGCGACTATTTAGAATCACAGAATTTTTAATGGTTTCTTTGAGTATTGCAGTAGTTGCAGTAGTTGTACAGCTATTCACGGTGTAATTACTTATGGTAATAATGAGCGTTCACGGATCTTCAAGTAATAGCTTAAATTCGCTAATCGGAAGTCTCTTTCTTCTTAGTTCGTTTGCGATGCTCGCAACCAGGCAGATTCAATCATATCTTAGAATATTTGCAATACAGACGGTATGCCTAGCTAGTTCTGCTGTAATTTCCTGGATTGATTATGGCGGAATTGATTTACTAATTTTTGCAGGTATTACCTTACTGTCTAAAGCCATATTACTTCCAATTATCTTAAAACGGCTAATGCCTGACAAAGTCTTTCAAAAACGCGAAATTAATCAGTCTTTGCCGATCCCACTAGCTCTAATTTCAGGAATTTTACTGACGCTTATTGCCTCAGCTAGCATGTTGCGATTAGTTGATGTTGGATTAAATGCTAAAGAACATATTGATCTAGCTTTTGGTATGGCTTCATTTCTAATTGGCTTACTGACTCTTGTAAATCGTAAGGAAACGCTACCGCAGCTTATTGCACTTTTAGCCCTTGAAAACTCTGTGCAACTCGTGGGTATCGCTATTGCACCGATACCTTCAGTATTTGTAGAACTTGGTACCACGTTTGATGTTATGGTTTTAGCAGTCACTGTTACTCTTGTAGCGCAGATCATGTACCATGAGCACGACTCGACAGATATATCTGAAATAGATGTCCTAACAAGAGAGACACCATGATTCCGATTTTTCTAATAATGATTCCAGTAGCTGCAGGGTTAATTACATTATTTTCTCGTAGGTTTTCGCTTAGTGCGCTAGTTACGATAGCTTCTGGTGTTGCAGTAGTGATTCTGACTTGGATCTGGGTTCTAAACGGGTTAGCCGTAGGTGCACCATCTTTTATTGAAAATGATTCTCTTTCCCGTTTTTTCATCGTAATTATTTCTGGTGTGGGCTTGCTTACTTTCATATTCTCTTTTGGTTATATGAGATCACGCTTAACTACTGTATTTCGCATCAGACGGTACTGGGTAAGTATTAATTTATTTTTTGCTTCTATGTGCCTTATTCCACTGATGTCGGATCTTATTCTGATGTGGATTGCAATTGAGCTCACAACATTATTTTCAATACTGCTTGTGGGCGAAGATGGATCAAAAGCTGCATCGGGTGCTGCTTGGAAGTACGCTATTCTTGCTTTAACTGGATCAGCTATTGCTCTCTTTGGACTTTTAATTTTAGATGGCTGCGAATCACATATAGGCATTTCTAGTTTCACTTGGCACAATTTGGCCATTTCAATAGGGCACTTGCCTGTTATTCCAACTCGATTGGCTATCGTATTTATTCTAATTGGTTTTGGAACTAAGGTGGGTCTGGTTCCGCTTCATACTTGGTTGCCTGACGCCTATAGCCAGGCGCCAATACCTGCATGTGCGTTATTATCTGCAGGTGAAGCAACTGCAGTCATGGGAGTACTATTACGAATCATATTCATAGCCAATCCTATTGCTAAATTGCAAGTAAATACTTGGTTTATTATATTTGGTATTCTTACCCTGGGAACTGCCTCGTTTTTGCTAGTCCAAGTCCACGATATTAAACGGATGTTTGCTTATTCTACTATTGAGCAAATGGGATTAATGCTTGTCGCGGGAGGTCTTGGAACTCATTTAGGCAGACAAGCAGCACTAATTTTACTAATGGGTCAAGCCTTCATAAAGGCAGCATGTTTTTTCACTGCTGGTATTATCATAACAATTTGTGGAACTTCAAAGCTAGATAAAATGAACGGGTTGATAAAGTCCAATTGGAGAATAGCATTCCTTTTTGGTTTAAGTGGAATCATGATTGCAGGACTACCGCCATTTTTAATATTTGTGGGCGAATTTCAGATTCTAAGAAGTGCCTTATTACAAAATAGTTATGTTGTAGCAGCTTTCGTTATTTTATTTGTGGTAATTTCATTTGCAGCTATTACGCGTGCAATCTATCCAATATTGCTCGGAAACAAACCTGATGTAATTGTTTCTTCTGAACCTATTAACAATGTCTCAACACGAATTCTTAAATTTGATCGAATGACTACATTAACAGTTACAATTGCGACAATCGCAGTAATCGGTATCGGTGGAATTGTACTTCCCCATGTAGTTTTGAATTTGATAAATGAGGTTTAAAAACTGAAAGAGACCATGAACGATATGAGAATTACTAAACAAACTTCCAACTATGAAACCATTGAAACTCTACTGACTCGCCTGGAAAACTTCACCGATTGTGATGTCCAACGACTAAGTGATAATGAAATAATAATTACTTGCCATGCTAATAAAACTGTAGCGATATGCGACTGGTTGGCCAACACTGAACATTGTAGAACTGGAGGTATCATTGCGGAGGAAACAGACTCGGAATGGGAATTGTGTTACGTACTTTACAGCATGGAACATAATTCATTGTTTAATATAATTGTACGTCAAAGTTTAGATAATACTTCTTTTGAAAGCGTTAGTGTGCCAGTCCATGCATTTGACTGGCACGAACGTGAAATTGAAGACGTTTTTGAGCTTGACTTTAAAGGTCATCCGAGACTCGGCGATTTCGTACTTCATGATGAACAATGGATTGAAGGTCTTTCGCCTATGAGAAGGCAATTTATAAGTGCCGCGGCATTGGAAGAACAAAACGAACGCGACTGGAAACCTCGAAGAATCCTCGTTGCTCCTGGAGCATTTGTAATGCCAGTGGGACCAGTATTTTCAGGAATATCAAGTCCGGTGAACTATCTAATCGAAACAGTAGGCGAAGAAGTGATTCGCAGCTACCCTCGGTTATTTTATAACTATAAAGGAATTGAAAAAGTATTTGAACAAAAATCAATAGATGAAGGTTTACTACTCTCAGAACGGTTTGCCCAGAGTACCGCTATTTCTCACGGTGTGACTTATTGCAATGCAATAGAGAAAATATTCGGGGTGTCAATTCCAGATCGTGCTCTAATCCTACGTGGATTTTTGGCTGAGCTAGAACGAATTCGACATCATACAGGAGTAATTACTGAAATAATTGAATCTACTGCCTTAGGAATTGCTGCAAGCGAAGTCTCAATCGCTGAGGAAGAACTTCTTCGATTAACTGCTAAATTAACTGGACACCGGTACGGTATCAATATGATATGCCCTGGTGGTATGCGACGTGACATCTCCGATCAACCCGTCAAGCAAGCATCAAATGAGGTTAACGACATTACCGAGTCACTAATGGATTTACAAATTGCTCTGTCTCATTCAAGCAGTTTCTTGGATCGTTTAGAACAGGTCGGCAAATTGAATAAGTCTGATATAAGTACTTATGGGCTAGTCGGTCCAATTGCACGTGCCTCAGGTATTTCTTCGGACTTAAGAAAAGGTTTACCATATGGGATCTACAGCGAGTATGGGATACAAGAACAAATTCTTTTTGAAGGTGATAACTACGCAAGATTAAGGGTACTGTTTGACGAAATTGCGGAGTCGAATTCGTTGTGCGCTACATTTGCAAATGCAATCAGCAAATATTCAATAACTCGAATAGAATTACCACAAGTTGCCATTCAAGAATCCGCTCTTGGATGGGTGGAAGCTCCACAAGGAGCAAATTTCTTTTTCGTGCGGATAGACTCAGACAATAAAATTGTAAGAACACGCATTATGCCTCCCGCATTTGCAAACTGGCATGGATTGCATAAAGCGACAGAAGGATTTGCATTTCAAGATTTCCCTATATGCTTATCCACCCTTGGGCTTTCAGTTGGAGAAAATGATCGTTAACAAATAATTGCAAGGAGTACCAAATGACGAATACATGGATTTTAAGAGGGATTATCCACCGCAAGAAAACAGAGAAAAGATACGACAGTGACGGACTAGTGCTGACTAAAGGCATAACCTTAGGGTTACCTTTTGTAAAAAAGCAAGTATCTAGTGAAAATGCTATTCAGTTAGTCTCTATATGTCCGACTCAAGCCCTAGTATACGAAAATAACAAGTTAAACGTGTACCCTGAGCGTTGCATTAGATGTGACCGATGTGTAGAAGATAATCTTTCACCAATTGTCATGACAAATGACCAGCCGAGTGTGCGCTGGAGTAATCCAGACAATTCCGTTCTTCTACCACATCAATTCCGTCGCTCAATCCATATTCGAATAGTCGATGCTGGTGACTGCGGAGGTTGTTACAACGAAGTACGTCAACTGAATAATCCGTTTTACAATATGCACAGATTCGGCTTTTTCATAACACCAACTCCTAGAAACGCAGACGTTTTGATGGTAGTAGGTTCGGGTACTCGACAAATGCAATATGCACTACAAGCAACTTATGAAGCTATGCCTACTCCAAAAATAGTAATTGCGGTTGGAACTTGCGCTTTAAGTGGTAACATGTGGTCCAAGAGTTTAACTGGTGGTACAGGAATTAAAAACGTTATCCCTGTTGACGTCGAAGTCATGGGTTCTCCTCCTACGCCATTAACAATTATACAATCTTTATTCTCAATCACCGGTCGCCAAATGCCAGCAAGCATTATATCCAGCAAAACTGAACCTCCCGAGATGAAAAGAGACTAGGAAATGACAGCGGCTCTCATTATGTTAATTATTAGCCTAAGTTCATGTGTAATTACAGCTATTGGTGCACTCTTAGTTAGACGAAGCTATATTAGCCACGTATTAGCTGTAGGTGGATCTATCATTTCTCTGTGTGCTTTGGCTGCAGGGTGGATAATGCTAGCGAACCCGACACTCCAGCATAGTGTTTCTTATCTTACACTTCCATTAGCTGGGCATTTAAGTTTACGATTAAATCGTTTATCTGGTATGTTTCTAATTGTTTTTGGCTTGGTCTGTCTTCCTATCTCGATTTTTAGTTTACGTTATCTTGAGAAGATGCTCAAGAATTACTCTCTTCGTTTTTATGGAGTTTGGTACAGCTCACTATTGTTTTCGATAGTACTAATTCTTATAGCAGGCGATATCATCACTTTTTTTACTGCTTGGGAATTAATGTCAGTTACAAGTGCTCTTCTTGTAGCATATGAGCATAAAAACGATAAAGGACCTGCTGCAGGATGGCTCATGCTCATTACTAGTGAGACTGGTGCATTGGCATTTCTTGGCTCGTTCATTTTACTGGCCGTTAATGCGCACACGCTTCAGTTTTCTGGTATTTTGGCTCATCCAGGATCATTTTCACCTGGACTACGCGCAATCATTTTTGTATTGAGTTTTTTTGGGTTTGCAACCAAAACAGGTTTAGTTCCAGTTAATTTTTGGCTCCCTAGGGCTCATCCAGAAGCACCGGGTCCTATTTCGGCACTACTTTCAGCATTCATACTAAATTGTGGAATCTATGGAATCTTCTTAATAAACGTAGTACTCCTGCCAGTAAGAAGTGTTTGGATAGGTGTAGCAGTAATGACCATAGGAACTGTAACAGCAATTCTTGGAATTTTATATGCATCGATTAGTGACGATATAAAAACTGTATTAGCACATAGTTCCTCAGAAAATATGGGTTTAATGACAATCGCGACTGGTGCTGGCATGATCTTCTTAGCATCACATGCTCCAGTGCTAGCTGGGATTGGATTTATGGTTGCCATATTTCAAATGACTAATCACTCGATTTATAAGGCATTACTCTTCTTGTGCGCGGCAGCAGTTCATCGTCAGACTAATACACGTAGTCTTGATAAACTCGGTGGCTTAATTAAGGCAATGCCCTGGACTTCTGGAACTTTCTTAATTGGAGCGTTATCAATTTCAGCACTCCCTCCATTTAGTGGTTTCACCAGTGAGTGGCTTTTAATTCAAACTTTACTCCAAGCAACTACACTACATTCAACCGCACTAGAGCTAGCATGCGCGATTGCAGCTGTCTTTGTCGGCCTTACGGCTGCCCTTAGCATTACTTGCTTTGTTCGTGTATTTTCAATGGGATTCCTTGGACACCCTAGGACGCAAACTGCGAAAAACGCAAAAGAGATCCCGCATTCTATGCGTTACTCCCTAGGGTTACTTGCAATGCTCTGTATTGGAATAGGGATATTACCAACCATTTGTATCCCTATATTTTCTAGGGCATTATCTCCTGGTGTAAATTCAGTTGCTGTATCTAATTCTCTTATTCCTCCATTTTTTTCACAAATTGGACATTCCTTCTTAAACCCCAATTTTCAAAGATCCTTTCTAAATATTGGTGCTGGAATTGGGCAACATACTTTACCTGGGTCCAGTATGGTAATTCTGCACCAAGGTGGAACAGCAAACCCAGTTACTTTTGCAACCTCACCTTTTTATGGAGTATTTGTTCTTATATTGTTGTTATTACTAACTAGGCTAGCCGTAAAGATAATAACAAGAAACCGTACAAAACTAACTGTTCCTGCGTGGACCGGAGGCATGAGAAAGTTACTACCTGAAATGACTTACACATCTACTGCTTTTGCAAAGCCAGTAAACGTTATCTTTCAATCAGTTATACATAATAGAACTGTTATCGAAGAACGTGACGCAGTACATGAACACTTTCGATCCGTCATTCACCGGCATGTAAAAGAATCCCATATTATTGATCGCTATTTTCTTGAGCCAATTGGTAAAATAGTTGTAAGTATCGCAAATACCATCGCTAAACTTCACACTGGAAGAATTAAACACTACTCAACCTTAGTGCTATTCACTTTTGTCACAACATTAATTATTGCTATTTTTGTATAATGGTCTGATTCCAGAACTCCTGACATGAACAGAAAATCTATGCAGAGCCCTCACAATCAGGGAAGTTGGCGCATGAAGAACAAAATTAGAGGGCGTCAAAGGGAGATTATTAGAAATGGAAAGTTCGTTTTTCGAGAGCTCAAAAAGATGAGGCTCTGGAAGCTTTTAGAAAGCAGTTGGAAAACGGTGGGATCTCGCATAGTGAGGTGCTATGAGCCGGGCTAATGCTGATTCAGCATTATACGTTGCCATACGAACTGCATCCGTAATTCGTTTGCGCTCTACATCAAGTCTCACCGCTTGTGGTCTAACTACTGCCACCTCGTCTTTTAAACATGTAAAGAAAGTTTGAACGCGCTACCCGCCAAAAAACGGAAATCGCCGTCACAACTTCACACTCCTTGAAGGCTAATCCTGACCATTTATAGTTG
>JABEUL010000131.1 GCA_013044465.1 Acidimicrobiales bacterium | reverse complement strand
TCTTTTGGATTCAATTTTCATTTCCTAAATATTAATGATTACTTCGCTTCAACGTAACCGCTCCAATTCCGAGCGATAGAAGAGCGAATGCTCCTACTACCACGAGGTCGCTTAACAGTTGAGAATTCCATGTCGCATACCTGCTCACCTGCAATCCCGCATCTGCTGCATATGACAGCGGCAATACATCAGATATCAAATGAAGTCCAAATGGCAGTTGATTTCTCTGAACAATTAATCCACACAAGAGAAATTGAGGTAGTACTACGGCTGGAAGAAATTGCACGGCTTGGAATTCACTCGTTGCAAATGCACTTAGCATCAGACCCAGCGCCATTCCTGATACTGCATCCACAAAAGAAGTTGCCAGTAGAGGCACCATTCCCCCGGCAATATTTACTCCTAACACATATATTGAAACAGCAACTGCAGTAAAAGTTTGGACAAGTGCCATTAGCCCGAAAGCCAACGCATATCCGACTAAAAGATCTCCCTTTCCGATCAATGACACCATTAATCGCTCAAGTGTTCCTTTAGTTCGTTCCCTGACCATTGCTACCGAGGCAACAACAAACATTGTTGTGTAAGGAAACAGAGCCAATAGTTCAGGAAGGACGCGATCGTAAGCAAGTCTTTCTCGATACATTACAAAGTAGAGAAGCACAGTTAGAAAAGTGGGGACTAGTAATAACAGTCCAACTGTCCGAGGATCATGTTTTAGCTGAAGCAATACTCGCTTCCCGGTAGCCAGCATTCTCTTTAGACTCATCTAGACCCCATAGATAATTTCAGGAATGCCGATTCAAGATCCTCCGTGGCTGTGCTCTTCAATATGGTTTCAACGCCACCTGAAATCAAAATCTGCCCGTCTCTCATAAAAGAAAGTTGGTCGCACTTTCCTGCTTCGTCCATCACATGGCTTGACAAAAGGATTGTGACACCTTCACTTGCAAGCTTTTTAAAAAATGACCATAACTCCATTCGCAAAAGTGGATCTAGGCCGACTGTCGGCTCATCAAGTATGAGTACTTCGGGATTCCCAAGTAACGAACATGCGAGTGCTACTCGGGCCTTTTCCCCGCCCGAACATTTTGAAACCAATCTGCTTTCGATTCCCTCAAGCTCAACTACTTTTAGTACTCGCCCAACATCAGATACTCCAGATCCCAGAATCGAACTAAAGTACTTGACATTTTCCAGTACTGTGAGATCTTCGTAGGATGAGGCTCCCTGAGTCATATACCCCAGTTTTCTTCTCAGAATTTTGCTGCCAACAGGTAGGTCCAAGACATTGATACTTCCGGCGTCAATGATTTGCAGCCCAACAATTGCCCGAATTAAAGTGGTTTTCCCAGAGCCACTTGGTCCGATCAAGCCATAAATTGATTGTTTTGGGACTTGAAGCGAGACTCCACGGAGGATTTCTATACTTTTCTTCTTTACAGTTACCCCACTTACTGCAATTGCAAACTTACCCAATTTTTAGGTCTAAGTCGAAATCAATTGGGAGAGTATGGCCACGAGAAGTCAGCGATTTTGCATTTGAAATTTGTCCTAAAGTTTAAATCATTGATTTAATTTGAAGTTTCGGTGTGCTTGATCTTGTGAACAATGCGTCTTCCAGTGATCACTGGTTTATCGATTCGAATCCATTGACCTTTTGCCCCGGGCGCCCACGGCTCGTAACCATGCATTTTTAACCTCCTGGAAAGATCATCTATCGCATCTGTCATCAAATGCCCAACACCTTTCACAAGAACGCTCCAACCCTCGTGAGACAAAGCGTCAGTACTATCTATCTCGAGCGCCACATTGGTAAATAATGTGTGGTAAAGATGAGAACCCTCTCCAGTTCGAAATGCAATGCTTTTTGCCTCTCTGACGTAATTAACAGGGAAAATATAAACTTCGCCTTCATCTACAAACCCAAGTCTGCCAATACCAACTTCGCCCAAGAGGCTTAGGCACTCGTTCTCGTCTAGCTCCTCTAATTCTACTGACACTAACTTGTCGCCCATTTTGTACTCCTATCAATTTCAGGTGCCATTGCAGGACCTACATACTAAAAGTACTGCATAAAGGCAGGTTTGTCTAGTGCCTAAAGCCACCTAGACCGTATCGAAAGCGCCATATCAGGCACCTTGTCAAAGCCATGTTTAGGGCTCGCATAGAATTAAACTCGCATCATAGCGGTGTTCAAACTAAAGTTTTTTAAGCATGATTCTCTCTGACCATACAATTATCGAAGAATTAGACGCCGGGCGTATAATAATTGACCCCCTCACAAAAGGGTCAATACAGCCGTCTTCGGTGGATTTATACCTTGATAAGTACTTTCGGCTTTTCAGAAATCACACCATGCGTGTGATTGATGTTAAGGAAGACCAGGAAGAACTTACCGAGTTAGTAGAAATACCAAGCGGAGAAGCATTAATTCTTCACCCAGGAGAATTTGTACTGGGATCAACACGTGAGAGAGTTAAATTGCCAGATGACTTGGTTGGAAGACTTGAGGGAAAATCTAGCCTCGGAAGACTTGGCTTATTGATTCACTCCACCGCAGGATTTGTAGATGCTGGTTGGGATGGACATCTCACGTTGGAGCTTTCCAATGTCGCCAACCTCCCCATTACCTTGTATCCTGATATGAAAATTGGACAGATCAGCTTCATAAAGATGACTACCTCTGCAGATCAACCTTACGGTTCAAAGTCGCTTGGGTCAAAATACCTAAATCAGAGAGGTCCAACACCCAGTCGATATTACGAAAACTTTAAAAACGATTA
>JABEUL010000130.1 GCA_013044465.1 Acidimicrobiales bacterium | reverse complement strand
GTTTGAAGGTTCAGTCAAAGTTGATAATTCAATCAGTGGACAGGCCACGGTTAAAGTTGATTCAATAAATACCGGTGACAAGGTTCGGGACTCCCACTTGACTTCAAATGAGGTTTTTAGCTGCTCTAAGTTTCCAGAGATTAATTTTCAAATGACCGGATTTCGTCCCTCCCAAGTTGGCCTTGTCGTCACCGGTGATCTCACTGTCAAAGGTGTGACTTCACCGATTGAGTTAGACGTGACAACCATTCCTGAACTAGACAAGTTTGATGGTGGTCCACTCAAAATACTGGCCACTTCTAAATTGAGCAGAAAAACTTTTGGTCTCACTTGGAATGCCCTAATTGAGATGGGAAGCGCAGTGGTCAGCGATTTAGTTGACCTGGAATTAGTTATTCAGCTAATTCCGCAAAACTAAGTCTTATTTTTTAGACGAAGCGTAAAAAGGATTGGTTCCAGCCGAGTGATTAGTGACATCTACAACGTCTTCAATCTCTGGGACTCCGTCTTTAATTGCCACCTCTATCCCCTGTGACAAAGTGACAGCAGCCATTCCACAACCCTGGCAGCCTCCCATCATCCTCACATAGGCAGTTGAACCATCAACAGAAACTAACTCGGCATATCCCCCGTGAGAGGCGATTGCTGGATTAATCTCTTTATCTAGAATTTCAACAATTTTTAGAGCCTCTGGACTTGACAAGTCACCTGGAATATCCATATCTTCACTAAGTGTTCTCACAGTGGGCCTATTGGGATTTACTAGAAATAGTTGTGAATCATCTTGTTCGTCAGACATATCAAGTTTGGCGCCCGAAAGTTTTTTAACCGATGACGATGGGATCACAACTTTAAGCCCATTAACTTCGTACACAGTATCTTGCATTGTTTTGTCATTAACATCTTGAAAGTACAAGTCATACTGGTATTCCCCGTCGCTTTCGCCACTGACCTCGATAAATAGGCCTAGGTTTTCTTCTGCTTCACTTTCAAGCGCTCCTAAAACAAAGTTCCTGGCACGCTCTGATATCTCTATAGTCGAATTGTCCACACCCATATGTTAGCCATAATCAGACCTCGTTGTGCAAGAGAAACTCCCCTAAACTCGTATCTTTTGGTTTAATTACTACAATATTGCAGGTGATAACTCTAATAGCTAAAACCGCTGGTCCCTGGGGGGTGTTGTGATGGGAGATACTGTTGTAATTAAAAAAAGAGTAAGCACTGATCTGAAAAACCAACAACTTTTGCCACTAATAGCCCTAGTCATGCCGGCTTCCACCTATAGGGCAAGCCCATTCCTTGTAGCAGCGAAGGAACTCGGGGTCAAATCCCTGGTGGTTTCAGATGTTGATGTGGTCCCCTTAGGAGATCTCGCAGATAAATTTTTAAAAGTTGACTTTAACGATTCGACCGATGCCACTGCACAACTCATAATGAAGCTCTCGCAATATCGAGACGAACTTGGGGGCCAGGTCGGAGTGCTTGCTGTAGATGACAGAGGAGTTGAAATTGCAAATAATGTGGCAATATCGATGGGTCTCAAGTTTGCCAATCCAGGCTTGGGTATTAAAGCGACAAGGGACAAAGCATTACTTAGAGAATTGCTGTCTAAGAAAGGCTGTAACCAGCCCAAATGGAGACACTTTCTAGCTGGTGAACCTTATGTTGAAATTGTTGAGAGAGAGATTGGGTACCCAATCGTAGTCAAACCAATCGACATGCAAGGATCACGGGGCGTTATAAAAGCAGATACCAAGGAGCAGCTAAGTGAAGCAGTTCTAGTTATTGAAACCCTAATTTGTGACAAAGAGCCCACTTTTATAGCCGAAAGTTACCTAGACGGATCAGAGATCGCAGTTGAAGCTTTGCTAGTCAATGGGGAGGTAAACGTAGTTGCCATTTTTGACAAGCCAGAACCACTTCTAGGACCTTATTTCGAAGAAACTCTGTATGTTACTCCAACAATGCTTGACCAGGCTTCCCAGGCCCAAATTGTAAGCGAGGTTGAAAAAGCTATAGATGCTCTTGGACTTAAAAATGGAGCACTTCACGTGGAAGTTCGCCTAGTTGGATCAAAGGATAGTTTTGTGCCATATGTAATCGATCTGGCTGCAAGAACCATTGGCGGGCAGTGCTCATCAATCGTTGAATTTGTTGGAGGCCTGACTCTGGAAAAGGCGTTGATCTCAATGGCTCTGGGTATGGGAATACAAGAAATTGTTCCTTCTGATGCTCCAAGGGGTGTGGCAATGCTTCCTATAGTCAAAAGTGGAGAGTTGGTCAAAGTAAGTGGTGTTAAAAAAGCCCAGGGAATCCCAGATATAACCGGAGTTTCCATAACGGTATCGGTTGGAGAGGAAATCAAAGCACTGCCATATGGAGATAGATACATTGGATTTGCTTTCGCAAAGGCTCAAAGCCAAGAACTCGTCACTGCCGCATTGAGAGCAGCCGTCGATACAGTAGAATTTGATATCGACTAATTACAGCTAAAGCCAAATAGTCCATAAAGTTAAAGATGAATGTTCTCCTAGTATCCACATATGACCTTGGCAACCAACCGACCATTATTGCAAGCCATGCTGCACAATTGGTGGCAAGCAGTCACGAAATCAGGACAATTGATTTAGCTATTGAAGATTTAGATAGTGGAATAATTAATTGGGCACAAGCTATTGGAATCTCCATCCAAATGCATACATCGGCAACAATTGCTAAAAACCTTGTAGAAAACCTCAGAAGTAGCGGATTTAAAGGAAAGATCATTTATTTTGGTCTGTCAGCACATTTAGGCGAAGTCCTCTTCAGTGAAGGTCAAGTTGACGCCATATTTTCAGGAGAGAGCGAAACAGCTTTTTCCAATTATCTGGATCAGTTAGATACGGGAAAGACTCCAGCCAACACTAATTTGAAAATTCTCGAGAGAATCGACCACTTAGTTCCTCTGCGTTCTAAATTGAGGCCACTAGAGGAGTACTCACACATTATTTGGGGAGATAGATCACTTGTTGTAGGTCCGATTGAAACTTCAAGGGGGTGCTCACATGGTTGCCTCCATTGTCCGGTGCCCCAGGTTTACAACAAGCGGGTAAGGAAAGTTGATCTAAAGACTTTAATTAACGATATTGATCAACTTGTTGAAATGGGCGCTGAGCATATTTCCTTTAACGATCCCGATTTTCTAAACATTCCGACCCATTCCGACCTGGTGGTTACAGAGATGAGGAAACGACATCCCAATTTAACTTTTGATGCCACAATCAAGATTGAGCACATTGTCAAATACAAGAAACTAATGCGACAACTTAAAGACAAAGGTCTTATTTTGGTCCAAAGTGCTTTTGAAACAATGGACGATGAAGTGTTAGCTCTCATGGAAAAGGGTCATAATGCCAACGACGCTAAAGAGGCAATTGACTTTGCAAAATCAATAGATCTTACAGTGAGACCAAGCTGGATCCCTTTTTCTCCATGGACCACATATCAATCCATTGCAGACATCGTAAATTTTTCGATTCAATACGATGTTCTAAGTGAAAGCGATCCCATTCAGTGGACAATTAAGTTACTGGTTCCAAAGGGATCACTACTCTTAGATAGCGCTATACTTTCCCCAATTTTTACTGACTACGACGAAGAGCACTTCACCTACCGCTTTGACTATAAACACGCTGCGCTTGATAATCTCCAGCAAGACCTTGCCCGTTTCATGGAAGACTCCCAAAGCTGTGATGATTCCATTGTGACACTTAAGGGTCTTTATCTCATTATTAAAGAACACTTGGAGACATACTCTGATTCATCTTTGATAGATTTTCCCTCTGAAGTAGTTTCAAATAATAACCCAAGGAGAAGCGAGTCGTGGTTTTGTTGTGCAGAACCCACGGCACTGCAGCTCAAATCGGCTACTGTATAAATTCCAAGTTAGAAAGGCCAGAAAAATAAAAAACTTAAAAAATCCCAAAAAAACATCTAAGGACAAATTGGCCGTTTCTAGAGAGTGGATTGAGATTGAGGATCCCAAAGACGGCCGCCCCTGGCATTTTGACGTTACATTCCTGCTATCCAACTGGACCTGCATCTATGGAAAGGGCTGCAAGGGAGTGCTGACCGAGGACGCCACGGATATGGTTCAGGGTTGCTGCTCTTATGGGGCACACTTCAGTGACAGTGAAGATGAGACAAATCTCCTAAAATTTGTTGAGCGTTTGACACCTGAAGATTGGCAGTTTATGTCAGTTGGCAAGAAAAGGGGCGTAATTAAGTCCAACCGAGATGGGACCAAGGCCACAAGACTTGTAGATGATGCATGCATATTCTTAAACAGACCGGATTTCAAGGGAGGGCCAGGATGTGCGCTTCATTTTGGAGCACTTAGAAACAGCGAGACACCAGCTACTTGGAAACCAGAGGTGTGCTGGCAGCTTCCATTGCACAGAGAAGATGTCACTTATGACAACGGAGATATATCAACTTTTGTCAGCCAGTGGAAGAGGAGTGACTGGGGCGGTGGAGGCGAAGATTTCCATTGGTGGTGCACAGAGTCCCCTGAGGCCTTCGTTGGCACTAAACCCACCTACAAAGAGATGAGCAAAGAACTAGAACTTCTCTGTGGGACAGAGCTAGCTAAAGCGCTCTCAAGTGCACTTGATGAGCGGATCTCGAGGAAAAAATACCTTAAACACCCCCAGGTCAGAAAATCAGCTAAAAAAAACTAGTTGATTTCCCTTGTGGGATTCAGCTCGTCTTCATATTCGAGTTCCTCGGATTCTGCCAAACACCACTCTGCGTGAGGTTTGTCGGCAATAGCTCCGCACTCGGCACACTTTTCTCCCTGAGCTTTTTGCCCGATAAGGATGTCGGGCCCTTCAAAGGACCTTTTTAGACTTCTCGCCTCTTCAAACCTGCGATGACGGCCTTTTTTCATATTGCCACTCCCAAATGCATTTCCTGATCTATCGTATCCTGTGTGACTATCGATCGTTTAGAACAACCCGAATGGATAACCTCAGACCCAAATTGGTGGACCAAGGCAACCATATATCAGATATATCCCAGATCATTCTACCTGGCAAATCCGAAGGCCAGAGCATCACGGCTCACAAATACACCTCCCTATCGCACCAAAATGCATCCAAATGATGACATCGTGGGCGATATCGAGGGCATCTCAGCCAAACTTGACTACTTAAAGTGGCTCGGCGTCGACGCCATATGGCTATCCCCAATCTACCCTTCTCCAATGGCAGATTACGGATACGACATTTCGTGTTATACCGACGTTGATCCCCTATTTGGTTCCTTAGAGGATATGGATATTCTAATAAAAAACGCACATGCCCGCCAAATCAGGGTAATCCTCGACTGGGTTCCAAACCACACGAGTTCACTTCACCCATGGTTCCAGGACTCCATCTCGTCAAAAGACTCAGCCAAGCGTGACTGGTATATCTGGAGAGATCCAAAATCCGACGGCGGCCCACCAAATAACTGGAAGGCCAGCTTAACTAATGAAAGTGCCTGGACATTTGACGAGAAGAGCGGCCAGTACTATCTCCACTTTTTCCTCAAGGAACAGCCGGATCTAAATTGGAAAAACCCAGAGGTGGTTAGAGAAATGGACGAAGTTCTCCGTTTTTGGCTAGATCGCGGGGTAGATGGCTTTCGAATCGATGTAGTCCACTGCACCGGCAAAGATGAAGAACTTGCCGACAGTGACGAGGCGAGGGCCTGGGCTCCTAGGTCTGTAATTCATGAAGATCCATCTACCCACGGGTTAATCCGCCACTGGAGAGAACTAGCTAAGTCTTACAAACAACACCCAGTCCTAATAGGTGAAGTTTTTCTCCTAACTTTGGCTCAGATTGTGAACTACTACGGAAACTCCGATGAACTGGACTTGGCATTTACTTTCCCGGCAGTCTTTGTCGGTTGGAATGCAGCACAATTCAGATCTTTGATTTTGGAACTTAAGTCACTTTACGACGAGAAAAATGCCTACCCAGCTTGGGTTTTATCGAACCACGATCTTCCAAGGCACCTCGCTCGCTTCCGTGGGTCACTCAATACGGCCAAGTGTGGAGCACTCATGCTTCTTTCTCTTCGGGGAACTCCATTTATATTTCAAGGCGAAGAGTTGGGTTTAACTGATGTGAAACTAAAGCCCGAAGATGAGGTTGATCCGGGCCATAGAGACGGAAGTCGTGCACCTATCCCTTGGGATAAAAGTCCAAATCACGGATGGCCAATAGATCGAGACCCATGGCTTCCTTGGCCGCCAGATTCAGATGAGAAAAATGCAGAGACTAATAAATTAATTCAAGAAGGAATAACCCATACTTACAAGTCCTTAATTGATCTAAGAAAACAGAATCTTGCGCTCCTTAATGGATCCATGGAAATTATCGACGGAGTTGATGAGAAAGTCTTGGCTTATAGTCGCAATGAACAAAACTCCTCAGTGGCAATTTTAATAAATTTTTCAACTCAAGATATTGAAATTGGCAAATTTAAAGACAGTGAAGTACTCTTTGACACCTTCACTAATCAACCAGGAGGCCACTTTAGAGGCACTTTAGCAGGTGAAGCGGGAGTAATATTAAAAATTAGGTAACTGCTGAATTTTCAGTAAAGTATTCTCTTAATCTCATCAAGCATTATTTGATAACAAAGTAAAATTTAAGCCAGCATTGAAAAAGCTTGGCTAATGGCCTCGTCGAGACGTTCAGCACTTTTTCCTCCGGCGAGACATATTTTCTCACTGCCTCCCCCTCCACCTTGTATCAATGGGCCGACACTTTTCACAATTGCTCTCGAATCAACTTCGCCAGAAGTAGCAACTACCAACGATGCTTTCACTCCATCGGGTGAAGACCCTAAAATGACTGCTCTGATTCCTGGTGTATTCATGATTTGATTCGCCAAACTCCTCAAACTGTCTTGATCTAATCCGTCAACTCGCCCCTTTACGAGACCGTTTTGGCTATCATTTACGAACTGTTTGGCCATGGCAGAGATCTTGTG
>JABEUL010000129.1 GCA_013044465.1 Acidimicrobiales bacterium | reverse complement strand
TGACTTTTTCACTCGGTTCTATATTTAATTTAGGAAGCGCCAGTTTTGTTGCCGAACCGTCAGCAAAGTTCAACTTCGGAGAAAGTTGCAAAAGTTGAGCTTTATTTGGTCTCTTCCTGTCGATATAAGCTAAAACCCCAATTGCCGCTAACAAACATATCCCACCTTCAGACATGACTCGATAGCGCGGATCTTCAGTAATAAAGGCAACAGAAATCGTAGCTATTATTGGGAAAACATAAAGAGGAAAGGCAAGAGTTGATGTTTTTCGAAGTCTTCTAAATGCAATGATTATGAATGGAATCATTGCATAAAAAGAGATCATTTTTGCCAAATTAGCTGGGTAGTTCCATTGTTCTGATTCAAAGTCCAACCTGACTTGGCCAATTGGGTCAAATCCTTGCCAGAGCCTTAATACTCTTATGGTCATGATCGTAGGAACTCGGCCTAGATTGGCTTTTATGTAGGTAAGGGCGTGGTTGGTGTAATAAGTGTTGTCGTAAGACTCATCTCCGCTTGAAGGCTGTTGCATCGAGCAAGCTAATGTCCAATATCCCTCAAAGCTCGTAGATTTGACTGAAAATGAAGCATTAGGGGGTGCAAAGTAAGTGTCGTTGCAGTTAGCCATATCGAGCGTGAAACCAAGTTCAGTCGAGGTAAATGTTGGACTTGAAAACACCAAGTTATTTCTAATTAGCCACGGTGACATGACCATGAGTGTGGATATTATTAGAGTCCCTGCAAGAATGAATCTATCTTTTAATTTGATTTTTAAAAATGGTCGGAAGCCAACAATTAAAAGACCAATCAGTACTACTGCTAAGGCAAGCTCAGATCTTGTCAGTGCAGCGAGTGCGCACCAAAGCCCTAACTCAGCTGCCCTTAGTATCGAGGGCCTTTCAACCAGTCGATATGTTCCTAAAATTACCAAGCATGCCGTCACAAGTCCTAAAGTTTCAGCAGTTAACTGTCCGGTTTCAACCCAACCTCCCGGATAAGCTGCAACAAAAAAAGCTGTTAATATTCCTGCTGCATTTCCCGCCACTCTTTTTCCGACCATTGCCATAATTGGAATGGCCAAGGCGCCAAGAATGCAATTTAGGATGAGCTGAGTTCCCAAAGTCTGGAAATGAAAAATATCTGCAACCGCTAAAAAGAGTGTCCAAAGAGGTGGGTGAGCAGCGGTGGGATTGCTAGTTGCCACACATCCAATATGGGCTCCGTTGTCGGACATGAAGACGCCAATTTGTTTGAAGCCATGGCCCTGCACAAGTGTCTGTGCTTCACAGTGATACCAACCACCATCATTCCAAACGGGCTGATGCCATTTGGCCAAGGCTACAAAAATGATTCTCCCTACTAGCCCAGCAATAGTAGCTACCAATACCCAAATTTTAAACTTTGTCGGTTCTAAATATTTCTTGGCGCGGCGGAACATGGCAAGGACAATTTCAGTCTTGCTTTTGGGATTTTCAAGTGTTTCACTTGATCGTTCGAGCGTGATCTCACTAGTCATAAACAGTGCGTTCAACCTAGCTTATTTTGCCAGGGGGGCTAAAGCGGTTTCAATGTGCCACCAAATTCAGCCAAATCTAGATAGTTCAGATTTAAATGTAGGCTTAAACCGTTCTGTCGGTTGACATCGGACAGGCTAATCGAGCCTAAGTGATTCGGGAAAACCGGTTGTAGCTGGTATTTTAGGGAACTTTGAAGAATTTCTTGAATACTTGACCAGATTAGTCAGGAATTGGTGTAAAGTTGACAAAATAAGTCAACAATTTATTCCACAAAAATTTAGCTAGGAGTTTGGTCAAGATGACGGCGACTTTAATCAATACCATAAACGATCTTGAGGAGGCTTCTGCTTCTGAAGTTATAGCGTGGGCAAAAAAGACGTATTCGGACAAATTGGTTCTCGCCAGTTCGTTTCAAGACTGTGTGCTTATTGACTTAGTGATAAATATTGCCCCTGATATCGAAGTGGTTTTTATCAACACAGGGATGCACTTCCAAGAGACAATTGAATATGTAGAAACTATTCGATCTCAATACGATTTAAGACTGGTTACTCTTCAAGTAGATGAGTGCGCATCTGATTTCCCCTGCGGAATTGACGGATGCTGCAATGTGAGAAAAGTAATCCCCTTTGATAGATTTTTGGAAAAAAATGGCACTCGTGCTTGGATTTCCGGGATTAAAAGGGTTGATACAGATGAAAGGGCAGATGTGCCGGTTGTGGGTTGGGACGAGCGGCGAGGATTAGTAAAGATTAATCCAATTGCAACTTGGAGCGAAGAGAATGTTAGCGGTTACAAAGAATTGAAGAACCTAATAGAACATCCGTTAGCATCCAAAGGATATGGTTCCATTGGTTGTGCTCCTACTACAAGACCAATTAATCCAGGAGAGAATCCAAGAGCTGGTCGCTGGAGTGGACAAGACAAAACCGAATGTGGCCTACACCTGCCGTGAATTTCATTACTCCATACAGGCAGGGGACAGAGTTAAATCAAGTTGAAAAGTGGAAACTGGAAAGGCATCCACTTGATGTCGCCGAATCGATAATCGACAAGTATTCAAAAGAGGGCCCTAAAGCAATAGATGCAGTTCCAGGGGAACAAGAGCGCCTCAAATGGGTGGGCATTTATTCTCAGCGACAAGGTGGTGATGCGTACATGATGCGCATCAAGCTCCCGGGGGGAAGACTCAATTCAGAACAAGCAATAGAAATCGGAAATGTTGCTTCAAAATTTGCTCGCGGACCTGAACATCCAGTATTTAAGAGCGCTTACTGCGACATAACCACGAGACAAGCTATTCAGCTTCACTGGATAAGAATTGAAGATGTCCCAGAGATCTGGTCACGTTTTGAAGCAGTTGGCATGACAACTATTCAAGCCTGTGGTGATTCTGCTAGGAATGTGCTCTCATGTCCTGCAGCTGGAATTGATGCCGAGGAGGTATTCGACTCCACTCAGGTTGTAAATGAGATTTCGGAGTTTTTTACAGGGAACCGAGAGTACGCCAATTTGCCAAGAAAGTTCAAGTTATCTGTTACTGGTTGCAGAGATGATTGCGCTCAGGGCGAGATAAATGACGTCGGACTTTGGCCTGCACACCTTGATGATGGGACCCTTGGATTCAACCTTTTGGTCGGAGGAGGCCTAAGTGACGGTCCCCGCATGGCCAGTGATGTCGATGTATTTGTTGAGCCAAAAGATGCTGTCGAGCTAACTCGAGCTGTAGCTCAACTCTTTGGTGAACTCGGGAATAGGGAAAACCGGGGACTTTCTCGAATGAGATACCTTGTCGAAGAGATGGGCCCCGAGGACTTTAGATCAGAGTTAGCTAAAAGATCTCAAATTGAATTGAGACAGGCCGGCACTCATCTCACAC